>NZ_JAUPWM010000818.1:0-239 GCF_032436795.1 Streptomyces sp. P9(2023) | reverse complement strand
GTTTTTTTATTGAGCATTGATGTACCAAATTATTAAATTTAATAACAATGCTAATAAAACTAAAATAAACCTTATAATTTCTATTTTTAGACTTGAGCTAATTATTTTCTTTTGCGGTCGGAATGTTGGATTAAGTGATTTAGCATTATAGTCTAACGTATCACCAAACAAACTATCTGTTGGCATTAAAAAAAATAATAATATTGAATAACATATTGTTAACACTACTTCAAATGGGG
>NZ_JAUPWM010000817.1:0-239 GCF_032436795.1 Streptomyces sp. P9(2023) | reverse complement strand
GCCAAGTTACCTAATGACGTGATAAATGATGGAGAGCCAAGCCAGAAGTATGGTTACAGTGCCCGCAGCCTGATTGCTCTTCACAAGTTTTTTGCAGGTGCACCCTACTATCGTCAGGAGAGTACGCAAGCGCTGATGGGGATTAAACTGACCGCCTCAACCATCTTTGACCAAGTCGAGTTAGTCGCCAATAGCTTGCAACCCATTTATAACTTGTTAAGAGTGTTTGCCGCAAACGC
>NZ_JAUPWM010000816.1:0-239 GCF_032436795.1 Streptomyces sp. P9(2023) | reverse complement strand
ATCTCGATCTTGGCTCGCAACTCCTCACTTGCTCCGATGAAGCCTGCCGCGTGCTCGGCCTGGATGTTGGTGCGCCAATAGCCTTCGAGCGATTCCTGCAGTGCATTCACCCTGAAGACCGCGACCGTGTGCATGAAACCATGCAGGCGTCGGGGCAGTCACTCGCGCTTTGGCATGACGAGTACCGAGTGCAGTTTCCAGACGGTCGGGAGATCTGGGTCAGACACCTCGTCTGCTCG
>NZ_JAUPWM010000815.1:0-239 GCF_032436795.1 Streptomyces sp. P9(2023) | reverse complement strand
GTGGTGCTGGCGCTGACCCAGGGCGGCACCCGCGTGCTGACCCCCGAAGCGCCGCCGGCGCCGGTCATTCAGACAGCGCCGCCCCCCGATGCGCCAGACCGCTTCCCGAAGCCGGCCTCTTTGACCGCCAGCATCATCTCGCTTCTGGGGCCAAGCCCGACGCTGGAGGATGACCTGATCCGCGACCTTGGTCTTCCCGCCGCCACCCTGGCACCCGCCCTGCTGGAACTGGAGCTGGA
>NZ_JAUPWM010000814.1:0-239 GCF_032436795.1 Streptomyces sp. P9(2023) | reverse complement strand
TATAAGTACCTCCAGTGATAGTTAGACCCGAATGTGACTGGATATTTCCTTGGGCATTAGTATTGATGATAGTCACACTATTACTCAAGGTGGATATTGAACCAGCAACCGAAGAGTCTGATATCGTTATATTTCCTGAGTTTGCAGTTATATCACCTGTTATATTTACATAAGATAGGTTTATAGCATTATTATTTGATGTAACATTACCGAAAACTGCAGCCTGAGATAAATTAACA
>NZ_JAUPWM010000813.1:0-239 GCF_032436795.1 Streptomyces sp. P9(2023) | reverse complement strand
CAAACAGGATTACGTCATTTGTACTCGGCTCGGGAATATCCGAACCATCCGATGCCGTAGGCGATAGCAGGATTCGCGTATCGCCTTGCTCAATATATGAGCCGTCAATGTCTTTCTGATCGTAGTTGGTGCGCAGGCCGGAGCCGTTAGTTTCAGTCCACACTACATCCTGCCCGCCAGTCTCGGGGTTGTACTCACCAACAGTTTTCTTACGCAGAACTAGGCCAAGCCCATTTCCC
>NZ_JAUPWM010000812.1:0-239 GCF_032436795.1 Streptomyces sp. P9(2023) | reverse complement strand
GATAACTTCTCTAAAATTAAACTTTTGACATTTTCATTTTGTATTTTCATTAATTCTTGATAATCATCTTTTTCTAATTCTCTTTCGAAAACATCAACTTTTAAAAATTTAATATTTGATGGTAATTGAACATCTAGAGTTTCACCTATTAACAAACCATTTTTTATTTTTTCTTTTTCCATGTATTTTTTAATTTGGTTTAATGCTTTGTTATTTATAGAATTTTTCTTTACTTCTAC
>NZ_JAUPWM010000811.1:0-239 GCF_032436795.1 Streptomyces sp. P9(2023) | reverse complement strand
AATAATTGAGCGCATCAGCACTGCAAGCCAGCCGACAGGAACTTAAATGGCGCAAGACTTTACCGATATTGACAGCGAAGAGCTGGACGGGCTTATCCAGCGAGTGCACGAGGCAAAGGAGCACGACTTAGCACTGAGTGCGGAAGATTGCCACATCTTGTTGAAGGCATTAAAGACGCTGGCTGCCTTGCAAGAGCGTCTGTCTGACAACGATATCACCCTGCATAAATTGCGTAAGT
>NZ_JAUPWM010000810.1:0-239 GCF_032436795.1 Streptomyces sp. P9(2023) | reverse complement strand
GGTGATCTGCGATCAGCAGTTTTTGGCCGATCACATGAAGGTGACTACCAGGACTATCCGGTCTTGGCTCGCCTACCTGGAAGAAAACCGGGCGCTTGTCCGCATCCCTGTCGCTGGCCGAGTTTGCGCCTACGCGCTGGACCCTCACGAGGTCTGGAAGGGCTACGACAACGCCAAGGAATACGCGGCCTTCGTGACCAAAACCTTGGTCAACAAGGACGGCGATATCCGCCGCCGGA
>NZ_JAUPWM010000809.1:0-209 GCF_032436795.1 Streptomyces sp. P9(2023) | reverse complement strand
ATGGCGATTTGTTCCTTGTAGTAGTCATTTTCGCAGTCATTAATGAGTGTGAATTCTTCGTTTTTGATGACTGCTGAACGACTTTCATCATTTGTACGCTGCGTGATATTGCGGAAAGTTTGCATCATTGTCGTCATTATAATTCTCCAGTTCGTTAAAGTGTGCTGCGTCATTGCAGTAACCAACAATTATCTCATTGCACCAATCAC
>NZ_JAUPWM010000808.1:0-239 GCF_032436795.1 Streptomyces sp. P9(2023) | reverse complement strand
TCAATTGAATGCTTAACCTCTTCAATAATCATATCAACATCAACAAAGGGAAAATCCATCTTATCAGCTTGGCTAACCTCTCCAGATCCATCACCCTCGAAATCAAAGTTTTTATCAGCTTCAAATTCAACACCGGCTTGCAACAACCCTACAAAATCAAATCTTCCGTCATTATCTATATCTATCTTCTCTCCTGCTAACATACCGATAATATCAAACACACTAATGGCATCTTCAAC
>NZ_JAUPWM010000807.1:0-239 GCF_032436795.1 Streptomyces sp. P9(2023) | reverse complement strand
ATTTTGAATTCATGTTCAAAATCACTGCAGACCATTTGAAAAATGAATATTGGAGCTGGCAGTTTAGAACAGATTATATTGCTAGTGGTTCGCTACAATGGAAACTTGCCAAAGTCGAAAAAGGCACAGTATTTTCAGACTGGTCACCAGCCTTAGAAGACACCCAAGAACAAATCGACAGCAAAGCAGACAGCGCACTCACGCAAGAGCAGCTGAATGCGTTAGAAGCTAAGCGATTG
>NZ_JAUPWM010000806.1:0-240 GCF_032436795.1 Streptomyces sp. P9(2023) | reverse complement strand
CCCGCCCCCCTCCCCTCCATCGGGAACTATGCGGCTCTGCCGTCTCTGGAGTTCCTACGACTCTCCCCGTCTGGCGAGCGATTAGCCTTCATTCGCGCCGCCTCGGAAGGGCGCGAACTCGTCGTCATTGACCGCAAGACCCGCGCCTTGGTCACCGGCTCCAAACTGGGCGACGCAAAGGTGCGCGCCGTAACCTGGACCGACAATGACCATCTCATCCTGACCTATTCCACTACCAAG
>NZ_JAUPWM010000805.1:0-240 GCF_032436795.1 Streptomyces sp. P9(2023) | reverse complement strand
ACAGCACTTGCACGGCCGATGCTCCAGGGCAGATCCAGCCGCAGAATCTGCGGCCGATGATACATGCCGCCGAGCCTTGGCAGCAGCTCGGGGTTGATGGTCAGAAGACGCGCGCCGCTATACAGTCTCGGCAATGCGCTACAGGTATATGAATGCTCATGACCCGCGAAGAACGCATCAAGCTGTGGTCGGCGTTGTCGGACGTTTTCGTCGACAATCACGTCGACTACGTCGGCATCG
>NZ_JAUPWM010000804.1:0-241 GCF_032436795.1 Streptomyces sp. P9(2023) | reverse complement strand
GACGATGACGAGTTGCCCGCCGTAGAGGGCGAGCGCGTCGACCTCGTTGTAGTGGTCGCTCTCGCCGCCCGGCGCGCGCCAGCGTATCTGCTGGGAAAAGCGCACCTCCTGACACTCCGCATCAAGCAGCGCCAGTGCCATCAGCTCTTCCAGCCAGCCGCCGGCGAGATAGGTGCGCGCGCCATTGTCCGCCGCGCGGTAGCCCCGCCCGCGGCGCGCCAGGACACCGAGCCCCACCGCC
>NZ_JAUPWM010000803.1:0-241 GCF_032436795.1 Streptomyces sp. P9(2023) | reverse complement strand
CAGCGAATGCCTCTCGAATAATGACATTCTTACCAACCTTATTAGTCATATAAGTTGTGAGAGCATTTCCGGGGAAGGTCAACTGACCGCCCATCTGCACAAAAGGAACACCCTCAGTATAATTCTTCATTGCCCATCGCATGGTATTTCGCTGGTTCTTGTTCGGACCACCAGCAATACCTTTGACAACACTTTCGCCAATATACGGGGATGCACCGTAGCCAGTCGTGGCAGCGGTGAC
>NZ_JAUPWM010000045.1:0-56920 GCF_032436795.1 Streptomyces sp. P9(2023) | reverse complement strand
CGGGGTCGACCTGGCGGCGCAGGTCGACCCCGGTTTCGTACTCGGCGAGCAGCTGGCGGTACCTCAACCGAGCTGAGGGGCACCGTCGGCAGGACCTCAGCCCGGCTGAGGGCTGAGGTGCCGCCGATGCGTCAGCGCCGTTCCGGCTGCTTCATTGCCGGCTGGGGCGCAGTCAGTGGCTGGGGGGCCAGGAAGGTCGCCCAGCCGCCCTTCGGGGCCTCGCCGACCTTCAGGGTCCGCATCTTCTCGATCACCGCCGGGTCCTGGGCGTCGAGCCAGTCCGCGAGCTGCCGGAAGGACACGCACTTCACGTCCTTCTGTACGCAGACCGTGGCGATGGTCTCCTCGATGGCGCGCATGTACGTGCCGCCGTTCCAGGACTCGAAGTGGTTGCCGATGACGACCGGCGCCCGGTTGCCGTGGTACGAGCGGTTGAAGGACTGCACCAGGCCGTCCCGCATCTGGTCGCCCCAGTACTCCTGCATCGACGGGTCGCCCTGGGTCCTGGTGCCCGACTGGTTGACCATGAAGTTGTAGTCCATCGAGAGCGTCTGGAACGCCCGGCCGGGCATCGGGACCAGGTGCATCGACAGATCCCACAGGCCGTGGTCCTTCTTCGGCCAGATCTGGTCGTTGACGCCACTCGTGTCGTAGCGGAAGCCCAGCTGGGACGCGGCCCGCACGAAGTTCTCGCGACCCTCCAGGCAGGGGGTGCGGGCGCCGACCAGCTCCTTGTCGTAGTCGAACGGCAGCGGCTGCTCGGCGGTCAGACCGGAGTTGGTCTTCCAGTTCTTCACGAAGGACTTGGCCTGGCGGATCTCGCTCTTCCAGTCCTCGACCGACCACGCGCCGACGCCGCTCTCCGGTCCGCAGAAGTGGCCGTTGAAGTGCGTGCCGACCTCGTTGCCCTCCTGCCAGGCGCCACGCAGCTCGCGCACGGTGTCGCGGATGCCCTGGGCGTCGTTGAAGCCGATGTCGGAGCGGCCGGCGGCGTGCTGCGGCGGGTCGTAGAGCTTCCGCTTCTCCTCCGGAAGCAGGTACACACCGCTGAGGAAGTACGTCATGGTCGCGTCGTACTTCTGGCCCACCTTGCGGAAGTGGGAGAAGAGCTTCTGGCTGTCCTCGCCCGCGCCGTCCCAGGAGAACACCACGAACTGCGGCGGCTGCTGACCCGGCTTCAGCTTCTCCCAGACGGGCTGACGCGGCTGCGCGCCGGTGAAGGCGGTGGAGCCGTCGCCGATCAGGCGCACCGCGTTCGGCGGCGCGGCGGCGGGCTTCTTCGCTCCGGGGGCGCCCTTGGGCGGGGCCGTCCCGGTGGAGTCCGAGCATCCGGCGAGCCCGGTCATCAGGGCGACGGCGAGAGCGCCGACGCCGAGTGCCCTCCTACGGACAGTGGTCCTTCTCCCGGCGGCTGACATCCGCCCACCTCTCCTCGGATTCCGTACGGCGTGCGAGCGGCGTCAACGTCGCACCACGGACACCGGAAATATGAAACGACAAGCGGCATGGCGACCGACTGTCACTCCAACCGGTGAATCATTGCCCTGTTTGCCCCGAAAATAATGCCGCAGTCTTTACTCTCCATTACGATCCATTTACCGAGCGTTGATAGAGGGTTGATCGTCGCCCGGTCATCCCGCCACTGCACGCCGTGACCCACGGCCGCGACCCCCACGTTCGTCCCGCACGAGCCGCGACCGCGCAGCCCCGGAGAAGACGGGAACACATGACTCTCTGCCCACCCATCCGCCGCACCCCCGACCAGCGACCGCACAGCCCGCCGCCCGGCGGCCGCGCACGCCGCTTCCGTATCGCGGGCGCCGACGTGTCCGCGTCGATCGCCGTCTTCCTGATCGCGCTGCCGCTCTCCCTCGGCATCGCGCTCGCCACCGGAGCCCCGCTCCAGGCAGGCCTGGTGGCCGCCGCCGTCGGCGGCATCGTCGCCGGCCGGCTCGGCGGGTCGCCGCTCCAGGTCAGCGGCCCCGCCGCAGGCCTCACAGTGGTCAGCGCCGAACTGATCCAGCGCTACGGCTGGCGCACCACCTGCGCGATCACCGTCCTCGCCGGGCTCGCCCAACTCGGCCTGGCCACCCTCCGGGTGGCCCGGTCCGCCCTCGCAATCTCCCCCGCGATCGTGCACGGCATGCTCGCCGGCATCGGCGTGACCATCGCCCTCGCCCAGCTCCACATCGTGCTCGGCGGCACCCCGCAGAGCTCCGCCGTGGACAACGTCCTCGGCCTGCCCGCGCAGCTGGCCGACGTCCACCCGGCCGCGCTGGTCATCAGCGCCCTCACCGTCGGCCTGCTCCTGCTGTGGCCGCGCCTGCCCGGCCGTACGGGACGACTCCTGCGGAAGATCCCGGCCGCCCTCGCCGCCGTGGCCGCCGCGACCGCCGCCGCCGCGCTCGCCGGTCTCGCCGTCCCGCGCGTCGACCTGCCGTCCTGGAGCAGCCACGCCCTGCCCGGACTGCCGGAGGGCCCCGTCCTCGGCATCGCCGCCGGCGTCCTCACCATCACGCTGGTGACCAGCGTGCAGTCGCTGCTCTCCGCCGTCGCCGTCGACAAGCTGGTGGCCACCCGCGCGGACCGCGGCCACGGCATCCCCCGGTCCAGGCTCGACCGCGAACTCGCGGGCCAGGGCGCGGCGAACGTCGTCTCCGGAGCCCTCGGCGGGCTCCCCGTCGCCGGGGTCGCGGTGCGCAGCGTCGCCAACGTCTCCGCGGGCGCCATGAGCCGTAACTCCACGATGCTGCACGGCCTGTGGATCGTGCTCGCCGCGCTGTTCCTCGTCCCCGTCCTCGACCTGATCCCGCTGCCCGCGCTCGCCGCGCTCGTCATGGTCGTCGGCATCCAGATGGTGAGCATCACCCACATCCGCAGCGTCACGCGGCACCGCGAGGTCCTCGTCTACGCGGGGACGCTGAGCGGAGTCGTCCTCGTCGGCATCCTCGAAGGCGTCGCGCTCGGGATCGCGGTGGCCACCGCCGTCGCCATGCACCGCCTGACCAAGACCCGCATCACCCGCGAGGAGCGGGACGGCGGCCACCTGGTGTGCGTCCGCGGGCAGTTGACCTTCCTCGCCGTCCCCCGGCTGAGCCGGGCCCTGCACCAGCTGCCCCAGGGAGCCCGGGTGGTCGTCGAACTGGACGGGTCCTTCATGGACCACGCGGCGTACGAGGCCCTGCACGACTGGCAGGCGAGCCATCTGCGGCACGGCGGCGCGGTCGAGATGACCGGCCCGTCCGGCGCCCGGATCGCCGAGTCCGACGCGGCGCCCCACGCCTGTTGCCGCCCCTGGACCCCCTGGCGCAACCACTGCGGCGAACACCACCACCCCCACCACCACCCCGTCGACGAGACGCGCGCGACGACCGGGCACCAACTGGCGAGCGGCATCGGCAAGTTCCAGCGCAACACGGCCCCGCTGGTCCGCGACGAGCTCGCCCGCCTCGCCCGCGAGGGCCAGCGCCCCTCGCAGCTCTTCCTCACCTGCGCCGACTCCCGGCTGGTCACGAGCATGATCACGTCCAGCGGGCCGGGTGACCTGTTCACCGTACGGAACGTGGGCAATCTGGTGCCGCTGCCCGGCGAGGAGAGCGGGGACGACTCGGTGGCGGCGGCGATCGAGTACGCGGTGGAGGTGCTGCGGGTCCAGTCGATCACCGTCTGCGGACACTCCGGCTGCGGCGCGATGCAGGCCCTCCTGAGCAGCGCGCCAGACGCCCCGCAGACCCCGCTGCGGCGCTGGCTGCGGCACGGCCGGCCCAGCCTGGAGCGGATGGCCAGCCGCCGCCACACCTGGGCCCGGATCTCGGGCCGGCTGCCGGCCGACGCGGTCGAGCAGCTCTGCCTGACCAACGTGGTGCAGCAGTTGGAGCACCTGCGGGCGTACGAGTCGGTGGCGCGGCGGCTCGCCGAGGGCACGCTGACGCTGCACGGGATGTACTTCCACGTCGGCGAGGCCCAGGCGTACCTGCTGGCCGAACCGGACGAACAGCACCGCTACGAGGACGTCTTCGACCAGGTCGCACCGTCGACGCCGACACCGACACCGACGCCGACACCGGCCTCGGCCTCGGCGACCACCGACGGCCGGATCGCGCCGACCATGATCGGAGATCGGACGGAGGCCCGCGCGTCCTGAACCTTCCGGGCCGCGCGTCCGTGAAACTGAGTGGCCCCTTCGTCCCACCGCTCGGGACGGAGGGGCCACCCGCGCATCCCGTGGGGTCACCCGTCAACCCGTCGGGGCCCCCGGCACCTCACAGGTCTAAACCAATTGCCCGGAGGCTCTTGTCACCCGGCCCTCTGACTGATGAGCTATGACGCGGGACACATAGGCACATAGGACGCCCTGGGAAAGGGAGATGTCGTGAGCAACGAAAGCCTGGCCAACCTGCTCAAGGAGGAGCGGCGGTTCGCGCCGCCCGCCGAGCTGGCCGCGCACGCCAACGTGACGGCGGAGGCCTACGAGCAGGCCGCGGCGGACAGGCTTGGCTTCTGGGCCGAGCAGGCGAAGCGCCTCACCTGGGCCACCGAGCCGACCGAGACCCTCGACTGGTCGAACCCGCCGTTCGCCACGTGGTTCGCCGACGGCACTCTCAACGTGGCGTACAACTGCGTGGACCGCCATGTCGAGGCCGGCAACGGCGACCGGATCGCCATTCACTTCGAGGGCGAGCCCGGCGACAGCCGCGCCATCACCTACACCGAGCTCAAGGACGAGGTCTCCCGGGCCGCCAACGCCCTGACCGAGCTGGGCGTCACCAAGGGCGACCGGGTCGCGATCTACCTCCCGATGATCCCCGAGGCCGTCGTCTCGATGCTGGCCTGCGCCCGCATCGGCGCCGCGCACTCCGTGGTCTTCGGCGGCTTCTCGGCCGACGCCATCGCCACCCGTATCGAGGACGCCGACGCCAAGCTCGTCATCACCGCCGACGGCGGCTACCGCCGCGGCAAGCCGAGCGCGCTCAAGCCCGCCGTCGACGAGGCCCTCGGCCGTACCGACAAGGTGAACAAGGTCCTCGTCGTGCGCCGTACGGGCCAGGACGTGGCCTGGACCGAGGGCCGGGACGTGTGGTGGGACGACATCGTCGCCCGCCAGTCCGCCGAGCACGCCCCCGAGGCGTTCGAGGCCGAGCACCCGCTCTTCATCCTCTACACCTCCGGTACGACGGGTAAGCCCAAGGGCATCCTGCACACCTCCGGCGGCTACCTCACCCAGGCGGCCTACACCCACCACGCCGTCTTCGACCTCAAGCCGGAGACCGACGTCTACTGGTGCACCGCCGACATCGGCTGGGTCACCGGCCACTCGTACATCACGTACGGACCGCTGGCCAACGGTGCGACGCAGGTCATGTACGAGGGCACCCCGGACACCCCGCACCAGGGCCGGTTCTGGGAGATCGTGCAGAAGTACGGCGTCACGATCCTCTACACGGCGCCCACCGCGATCCGTACGTTCATGAAGTGGGGCGACGACATCCCCGCGAAGTTCGACCTGTCGAGCCTGCGCGTGCTCGGCTCGGTCGGCGAGCCGATCAACCCCGAGGCGTGGATCTGGTACCGCGAGCACATCGGCGCCGGCAAGACCCCGATCGTGGACACCTGGTGGCAGACCGAGACCGGCGCGATGATGATCTCGCCGCTGCCCGGTGTCACCGAGACCAAGCCGGGCTCCGCCCAGCGCGCGCTTCCCGGCATCTCCGCCACCGTCGTCGACGACGAGGCGAACGAGGTCCCGAACGGGGGCGGCGGCTACCTGGTCCTGACCGAGCCGTGGCCGTCGATGCTCCGCACGATCTGGGGCGACGACCAGCGGTTCCTGGACACGTACTGGTCGCGCTTCGAGGGCAAGTACTTCGCCGGCGACGGCGCGAAGAAGGACGAGGACGGCGACATCTGGCTGCTGGGCCGGGTCGACGACGTCATGCTCGTCTCCGGGCACAACATCTCGACCACCGAGGTCGAGTCGGCGCTCGTCTCGCACCCGTCCGTCGCCGAGGCGGCGGTCGTCGGCGCGGCCGACGAGACGACCGGCCAGGCGATCGTCGCCTTCGTCATCCTGCGCGGTACGGCGAGCGAGGACGAGGGCCTCGTCGCCGAGCTGCGCAACCATGTCGGCACGACGCTCGGCCCGATCGCGAAGCCGAAGCGGATCCTGCCCGTGGCGGAGCTGCCGAAGACCCGGTCCGGCAAGATCATGCGGCGGCTGCTGCGGGACGTGGCGGAGAACCGGGAGCTGGGTGACGTGACGACGCTCACCGACTCGTCGGTCATGGACCTCATCCAGACGAAGCTGCCGAGCGCGTCCTCGGAGGACTAGGGCCCGTCCGGAGGACTAGGGTCCGTCCGGCGGACCCGGCCATGATCCGCCGGACAGGCCCCAGGGCTCAGCACCACAAAGGCGCCCACTCCAGGCCACCTGGGGTGGGCGCCTTCGTGTGTGGCGGCACCCAGTCCCGTGAACCCGCAGAGCAAAGGCGACATTCCGGCCCTAAAGTGAGGTTCGCCGGACACGACCCGACCTCGTTAGGTAAAGTAAAGGTCGCGTCAGAGACGCGACAGAAACGCCTAGGTGCGCCGGGAAGTCTGGTCGGCATGTGTTTTGTGCTGCCCAACCGACCGGAGGTCGCTCACCGTGCCCGCGCCCACGCCCACCCCCACCCCCACCCCCACCGACCGTAAGTTCCTCGGCCGTCTGTCGCTGCCCGAGCGGCAGTTCGTGGCCGACGCGCTGCGCACCGAGACCGTCGGTGGTGTGCTCCTGCTCGTCGCCGCCATCGCCGCACTCGTCTGGGCCAACACCCCGCTCAGCGGCAGCTACGAGACGGTACAGAACTTCCACATAGGCCCCGCCGCCCTCGGCCTGGACCTGTCGATCCAGCACTGGGCCGCCGACGGGCTCCTCGCGATCTTCTTCTTCGTCGCCGGCATCGAGCTCAAGCGTGAGCTGGTCGCGGGCGAACTGCGCGACCGCAAGGCCGCCGCGCTGCCCGTCATCGCCGCCATCTGCGGCATGGCCGCACCGGCCCTCGTCTACGTCCTGGTCAACGCCATCGGCGGCGGCAGCATGGACGGCTGGGCCGTGCCGACCGCGACCGACATCGCCTTCGCGCTCGCGGTCCTCGCCGTCATCGGCACCTCGCTGCCGTCCGCGCTCCGCGCGTTCCTGCTCACGCTCGCCGTCGTCGACGACCTCTTCGCGATCCTGATCATCGCGGTCTTCTTCACCAGCGACCTGAACTTCGCCGCGCTCGGCGGCGCCGTCGCCGGCCTCGCCGTCTTCTGGCTGCTGCTGCGCAAGGGCGTCCGCGGCTGGTACATCTACATCCCGCTCGCCCTGGTCATCTGGGGCCTGATGTACAACAGCGGCGTCCACGCCACCATCGCCGGTGTCGCCATGGGCCTGATGCTGCGCTGCACCAGGCACGAGGGCGAGGAGCACTCCCCCGGCGAGCACATCGAGCACCTGGTCCGGCCGCTCTCCGCCGGCCTCGCCGTGCCGCTGTTCGCCCTGTTCTCGGCCGGTGTCAGCGTCACGGGCAAGACCATCGCCGACATCTCCACCAACCCCGTCACCCTCGGTGTGATCCTCGGCCTCGTCGTCGGCAAGACCCTCGGCATCTTCGGCGGCACCTGGCTCGCGGCCCGCTTCACCCGCGCGGAGCTCAACAGCGACCTGGCCTGGCCGGACGTCTTCGCCGTCGCCTCCCTCGCCGGCATCGGCTTCACCGTCTCCCTCCTCATCGGCGAACTCGCCTTCGAGGGCGACGCCGCGCTGACCGAGGAGGTCAAGGCGGCCGTCCTGATCGGCTCGCTCACCGCCGCCGTCCTCGCGACGATCCTGCTGAAGATGCGCGTCCGCAAGTACGAGGCGCTGATGGCGGAGGAGGAGCGCGACGAGGACCAGGACGGCATCCCGGACATCTACGAGGAGGACAACCCGGAGTACCACCTCCGGATGGCCGCGATCTACGAGCGGAAGGCCGCCGAGCATCGTGAGCGCGCCCAACTGGCGGGGGCATCGCGCGACGAGGGCGACAGTCCGGCATGATCTGAGGTCGGACCGTAGAACGTCGGACCGCAGAAGAGAAGAGGGAGCAGCGATGAGCGACCCGGTCAACGGAGCCGAGCGCAGCCTCGGTCAGCTGGTCGCCTCGGCGACCGCCGAGATGTCCGCGCTGGTGCACGACGAGATCGCCCTGGCCAAGGCCGAGATCCGGCAGGACGTGAAGCGGGGCGCCCTCGGCAGCGCCGCCGTCCTGACGGCCGCCACGGTGCTCCTCTTCTCGCTGCCGATGCTGAGCTTCGCACTCGCGTACGGAATCAACACCTGGACCGGCGGGCACAACGGCGAGGGCGGCTGGAACCTCGCCTGGTGCTTCCTGCTCTCCTTCGCGGCGAACGTGCTGCTCGCGGGCCTGCTCGGGCTGATCGCGTACGCCAAGTTCAAGAAGGTCAAGCCGCCGGAGAAGTCCATCGCCTCGGCCAAGCAGACCGCCGCGATCCTCCAGAACGCCAAGCCGCACCCCCGCCCCGAACGGGCGGCTCTGCCCGGCGCGGTCCAGGACGAGGCCGCCGCTGTGGCACGCTCGACTGCATGACCGTCCCTGAGAGCAGCAACGGCAACGGCGGAACCTTCGCGGGTACCGGCGGCAGTCCCGTACGCATCGACGGGCCCTGGACCCACCGCGACGTGGCCGCCAACGGCGCCCGCTTCCACATCGCCGAGATGGGCGACGGGCCGCTCGTCCTGCTGCTGCACGGCTTCCCGCAGTTCTGGTGGACCTGGCGCCACCAGCTGCCGGCGCTCGCCGAGGCCGGTTTCCGGGCCGTCGCGATGGACCTGCGGGGGGTGGGCGGCAGCGACCGTACGCCCCGCGGTTACGACCCGGCCAACCTGGCGCTCGACATCACCGGCGTCATCCGCTCCCTCGGCGAGCCGGACGCCGCGCTCGTCGGCCACGACCTGGGCGGCTACCTCGCCTGGACGGCGGCGGTCATGCGGCCGAAGCTGGTGCGCCGGCTCGCCGTCTCCTCGATGCCGCACCCGCGCCGCTGGCGCTCGGCGATGCTGGCCGACTTCTCGCAGTCCCGCGCCGGATCGCACGTGTGGGGCTTCCAGCGCCCGTGGCTGCCGGAGCGTCAGCTGGTGGCGGACGAGGCGGCCCTGGTGGGGCAGCTGATCGAGGACTGGTCCGGCCCCGGGCTGCCTGACGAGGAAGCGATCGCGGTGTACCGGCGGGCGATGTGCATCCCGTCGACGGCGCACTGCTCGATCGAGCCGTACCGGTGGATGGTGCGGTCCCTCGCGCGTCCGGACGGCATCCAGTTCAACCGGCGGATGAAGCGTCCGGTGCGGGTGCCGACGCTGCATCTGCACGGCTCGACGGACCCGGTGATGCGTACGCGCAGCGCCGCCGGTTCGGGCGAGTACGTGGAAGCGCCGTACCGCTGGCGGCTCTTCGACGGCCTCGGGCACTTCCCCCACGAGGAGGACCCGGTGGCGTTCTCCACGGAGCTCATCAACTGGCTCAAGGACCCCGAGCCCGACCGCTGACACACCGTCGGTGTACGTCCGCGTACTTCCGTTCTACGAACGGCCATGTGCCCGGCGCATACTCCGATTGGCGGGCCCCGGAACGGTTACCGACCTTGGGCCACGGGCAGACGTCGGGGTATGGGCTGGACGCACGACTACGGTGACACAGCACGCAACCGCCGCTCGGCCGCTGGGCCGGGCTCCTACGAGAGGAGCGGCCAGCAGGAACAAGGCCGCTCGCATCCCGTGCGCGAGATGGGTATCCCGCGCATCCTGCGCCGCCGGGCCCGCTGGGTCTCGGCCCGGCTCAGGCACACCCGGGACTGAGCCCGGGCGTACGCCCTCCCCTCCTCGGCTGCGACCCTAGAGCCCTCGAGTCCTCGGCTGCGGCCCTAGAGCGCGCACCCCTGGCTGTCGACCTGCTGGGTCGCCGCGCGGCCCTGGACGATGTCCTCGCGGATCTCGTCCACCGTCAGCGCGTAGCCGGTGTTCTTGTCGTCGAGGGAGCGGGCGAAGATCACGCCGGACACCTTGCCGTCCGCGGTGAGCAGCGGGCCGCCGGAGTTGCCCTGACGGACCGTCGCGTACAGGGAGTACACGTCCCTGCGCACCTCGCCCCGGTGGTAGATGTCCGGGCCGTTGGCGTTGATGCGGCCCCGGACACGCGCCGAGCGGACGTCGTACGAGCCGTTCTCGGGGAAGCCCGCGACGATCGCGCTGTCGCCGCTGCGGGCGTCCTCGTCGGTGAACTTCAGCGGCTCCACGTCCAGGTTCGGCACGTCCAGGACGGCGATGTCGCGCTGCCAGTCGTAGAGGACGACCTTCGCGTCGTACAGCTTGCCCTCGCCGCCTATCTGGACGGTCGGCTCGTCGACGCCGCCGACGACATGGGCGTTGGTCATGACGCGGCGTTCGTCGAAGACGAAGCCGGTGCCTTCGAGGACCTTGCCGCAGCTCGGGGCCGTACCGACGACCTTGACGATGGCGCGCTTGGCCTCGGCGGCGACCGGGCTGCCGGCGAGCGCCGGGTCCGGCGGCCGGACCTCGGTGATGGGCTCGTTGGCGAACGGGCTGAACACCTGCGGGAAGCCGTTCTGGGCGAGCGTCGAGGTGAAGTTCGTGAACCAGGAGGACGCCTGATCGGGCATCACCTGCTCGACGCCGAGGAGCACCTTGGAGCTGCGCACCTCCTTGCCGAGCGTGGGCATCGAGGTGCCGGCGAGGGCGGAGCCGAGCAGCCAGGCCACGAGGAGCATCGCGACCACGTTGACCAGCGCGCCGCCGGTGGCGTCCAGGGCGCGCGCCGGTGACCAGGTGATGTGCCGGCGCAGCTTGTTCCCGAGGTGGGTGGTGAAGGCCTGGCCGACGGAGGCGCAGACGATCACGACGACCACGAAGACGACCGTTGCCGTGGTCGAGACCTCGGAGTTGTCCGTCAGCCAGTCCCAGATGATCGGGAGCAGCAGGACGGCGACGAGACCGCCCCCGAGGAAGCCGATGACCGACAGGATGCCGACGACGAACCCCTGGCGGTAACCGATGATCGCGAACCAAACGGCGGCGAGCAGCAACAAGATGTCCAGCACGTTCACCGTCAATAGCCTCGCAGATTCGTCTTCGGTCACCCCGGCCACGGGCCGGCCTGATCAGCCTGTCATGAGCGCCAGTCCAGCGGGACCTGCTTCGCCCGGTCCCACGGTCGCTCCCAGCCCGCGTAGTGGAGCAGCCGGTCGATCACACCGGCGGTAAAACCCCAGACCAGGGCAGACGCGACAAGGAACGCGGGGCCGGCGTGGCCGCTGGGGTGGATCGCGGTCGCGCGGTTGGCGGGATCCGTGAGATCCGCCACGGGGACGGTGAAGACCCGGGCTGTCTCGGCGGGGTCGACGACTCCGACCGGGCTGGGGGTGCGCCACCAGCCGAGGACGGGGGTGACGACGAAGCCGCTGACCGGGATGTACAGCTGGGGCAGGACGCCGAAGAGCTGGACGCCCGAGGGGTCGAGGCCGGTCTCCTCCTCGGCCTCGCGCAGGGCGGCCCGCAGCAGGCCTCCGTCGGCCGGGGCGCCGTCCTCGGGGTCCAGGGCGCCGCCGGGGAAGGAGGGCTGGCCGGCGTGCGAGCGCAGGGAGCCGGAGCGCTCCATGAGCAGCAGTTCGGGGCCGCGCTCGCCCTCGCCGAAGAGGATGAGGACGGCGGACTGGCGCCCGGCGCCGCTCGCGGGCGGCAGGAAGCGGCTGAGCTGCTCGGGCTCGACGGACCGCGCGGCCCGGTCGACGGGCGCGAGCCAGCCGGGCAGCCCGTCCCGCGCCAGCAGGCCCCCGGTGCCGACGCCGCGCGGCACGCCGTCGGTGGTCCTCGGCGTCGCGGCCGCCGCTCCGGTCTCTTCCTCAGTGCGCGTCATAGGCAGGCACCCCCGTGATTCACAACGCGGTCAGTGCGTGGGTTCGTTCCCCACGGGCGCCGGGTGCGGCGACGGCTTCGGCTTCGGCGTCGGCTCACTCGGCCCCCGGGGCCACGCCGGTGGCGGGGGCGGCCGGGCGGCCCGGGTAGTCCGGCGGCGGGTTGAGCCGCTGGCCGGGGTAGCCGCCCTTCTCGTACTTCAGGAGCTTCTGCGCCTTCTCCGGGTCCGTCTCGCCCTCTCCGTACGCCGGGCAGAGCGGGGCGATCGGGCAGGCGCCGCAGGCGGGCTTGCGGGCGTGGCAGATCCGGCGGCCGTGGAAGATCACCCGGTGCGAGAGCATCGTCCACTCGCTCTTCGGGAAGATTTCCGCGATCTCGGCCTCGATCTTGACCGGGTCGTCGCTCTCGGTCCACTTCCAGCGGCGCGCGAGGCGCATGAAGTGGGTGTCGACGGTGATCCCGGGCACCCCGAAAGCGTTGCCGAGGACCACGAAGGCGGTTTTACGGCCCACGCCGGGCAGCTTGACCAGGTCGTCGAGGCGGCCGGGAACCTCGCCGCCGAAGTCGTCCCTGAGGGCCTTGGCGAGGCCCATGATCGACTTGGTCTTGGCCCGGAAGAAGCCGGTGGGCCGGATCAGCTCCTCGACCTCCTCGGGGACGGCGGCGGCCAGGTCCTCGGGCGTCGGGTACGCGGCGAAGAGCGCGGGGGTGGTCTGGTTGACCCGGAGGTCGGTGGTCTGGGCGGAGAGGACCGTGGCGACGAGGAGCTCGAACGGGTTCCGGAAGTCCAGCTCCGGATGGGCGTACGGGAAGACCTCGGCCAGCTCCCGATTGATCTTCCGGGCCCGGCGGACCATCGCGAGCCGGGATTCCGGTTTCGCGGCCTTCGCAGCGGCCTTGGCGGCGGGCTTCGCACCGGCCTTCGCACCGGCCTTCGGACCGGCCTTCGGAGCCGTCACGCTCGCCTTCACAGGGCGTTTTGCGGCTTTTGTTCGCTTCGGCGCACCCTGTTCGCCCACAGCGGAATTACCCTTGGCCGACACTCTCCCAGCCCCCTTGGCCTGCGCTCTCACCGGCGAGTTGGACACCCGGCCAGCCTAAGCGCCGCCACCGACATCCGCCCCGGGCACGGCCGATGACGACCCAATCGGGGCCCTGGCGTACGGATGGGCGGTTCGGTACGTCAAACTTGTTGTGATTGATCGCACTGTTTTGTGCGTCCGGCATCATGGGATCAAGGTCCCCTGAGCAGGTCGACATAGGAGAGAAACTCGTGGACGACGTTCTGCGGCGCGCCCCGCTCTTCGCGGCGCTCGATGACGAGCAGGCCACGGAGCTGCGCGCCTCGATGAGTGAGGCGACGCTCGCCCGTGGCGACGCGCTCTTCCACGAGGGAGACCCCGGCGACCGCCTGTACGTGGTCACCGAGGGCAAGGTGAAGCTGCACCGCACATCCCCGGACGGCCGCGAGAACATGCTCGCCGTCCTCGGCCCCGGCGAGCTCATCGGTGAGCTCTCGCTCTTCGACCCGGGCCCGCGCACCGCCACCGCGACCGCGCTCACCGAGGTCAAGCTGCTCGGCCTCGGCCACGGCGACCTCCAGCCCTGGCTGAACGTCCGCCCCGAGGTGGCCACGGCCCTGCTGCGGGCCGTCGCGCGCCGGCTGCGCAAGACCAACGACCAGATGTCCGACCTGGTCTTCTCCGACGTGCCGGGCCGTGTCGCCCGCGCGCTCCTCGACCTGTCGCGCCGCTTCGGTGTGCAGTCGGAGGAGGGCATCCACGTCGTCCACGACCTCACCCAGGAGGAGCTGGCCCAGCTGGTCGGCGCCTCCCGCGAGACGGTCAACAAGGCCCTGGCGGACTTCGCCCAGCGCGGCTGGCTCCGCCTGGAGGCCCGCGCCGTGATCCTGCTGGACGTGGAGCGGCTCGCGAAGCGCTCGCGCTAAGCACTCCCGTACGTCGTTCTCGTACGTCGTTCTCGTACGTCGCTCTCGTACGTCGCTCTCGTACGTCGCTCTCGTACGTCGCTCTCGTACGTCGCTCTCGTACGTCGCTCTCGTACGTACGAGGAAGGCCGCCCGGTCCATGACCGGGCGGCCTTCTCGCGTCCGTACGCGCCTACGTGATCAGCGCTTCGTCCCGTCCACGATCAGCGGGTTCCCCGTGCCGCCGCCGCACGGAACCGCGTACACCGGGTTCTTCGCCGCGGCCTCCTTGTACGCCTCGATGCACTGGTTCATCAGGACCTTGTCGGTCAGCGAGTCGTTGAGGATCTTGTTGGCGCGGGCGATGCCCTCGGCCTCGATCCGGCGCCGGTCGGACTCGGCCTTGGCCGTACGGGAGGCCTCGGTGGCGCGCTCGGTCGCCTGCTGCTGCTGGATCTTGCGGTCGATCTGGTCCTGCAGGGCCTTCGAGGGCTTCACGTTGCGCAGGTTGACGGCGGTGACGTCGATCCCGCGCGGGGCGAGGCGCTCCTTGATGAGCGTGCCGATCTCGGCGTTGATCTTCTCGCGGTCGCTCGCGTAGCCCTGCTCGCTCGTGTAGCGCGCGAAGACGTTACGGATGATCTCCCGGCTGTCCGGGTAGACCAGCCGCTGCTGGATGGACTCCTCGCTGCCCGCGAGGCGGTACAGCTCGACCGCCTTGCCCGGCGTGACCGCCCACTTCACGGTCACCTCGACCTCCATCACGCCGCCCTGCGAGGAGCGGACCTCGACCACGTCCTTGTCGGAGAGGTTGAGGTCGACGGGGCGGGTGGAGAAGGTCGTGACGTCGGTGAACGGCGACTTGACGTGCATGCCGGAGGTCATCGGCTGGCCGACCTTGCCGAACGCGACCGGGACGCCGACCTCGTACGCGCTGACGACGTACGTCATGCTGACGATCAGTGAGAAGACACCGGCGAGAACGGCGCCGAGGGCACCGAGCCGCAGTCCCTTCGAGTCGTTGGACCGGCCGACGAAGAACAGCACGACCGCCGCGATGAGCAGCAGGATCGATATGACGAACACGGGCATTCCCCCCGAGAGCTACGGTCAGAAGTAAGCGGAGCGTAAGGCACGGACCGTACGCCCTGGGGGGTGGGGGTGTGGGGTGCGAGGGGGTCAGATCAGTCCGTGCTCCCGCAGGTACTCCAGCTGCGCCCGTACGGAGAGTTCGGCGGCCGGCCATAGCGAGCGGTCCACGTCCGCGTACACATGGGCGACGACCTCCGAGGGCGTCCGGTGGCCGCTCTCGACGGCCGTCTCGACCTGTGCGAGCCGGCTGGCGCGGTGCGCGAGGTAGTACTCGACCACGCCCTGGGCGTCCTCCAGGACCGGCCCGTGGCCCGGCAGCACGGTGTGGACTCCGTCGTCGACGGTGAGCGAGCGCAGTCGGCGCAGGGAGTCCAGATAGTCGCCGAGCCGACCGTCGGGGTGGGCGACGATCGTCGTGCCGCGCCCCAGGATCGTGTCGCCCGTCAGGACGGCCCGGTCGGCGGGCAGATGGAAGGAGAGCGAGTCGGAGGTGTGGCCGGGTGTCGGCACGACGCGCAGCTCCAGGCCGCCGACCGTGACCACGTCCCCGGCACCGAGCCCCTCGTCGCCGAGGCGCAGCGCCGGGTCCAGGGCCCGTACCCGCGTCCCCGTCAGCTCGGCGAACCGGCCCGCGCCCTCGGCGTGGTCGGGGTGGCCGTGGGTGAGGAGGGTGAGCGCGACGCGCTTGCCGAGCCGCTCGGCGGTCGCGACGACGTGCCGGAGGTGGCCGTCGTCGAGCGGACCGGGGTCGATGACGACGGCCAGGTCGGAGCCGGGCTCGGAGACGATCCAGGTGTTGGTGCCGTCCAGGGTCATCGCGGACGGGTTGGGCGCGAGGACGTTGACGGTACGGGCGGTCGCGGGCCCGGAGAGGACCCCGCCCCGCGGCTGCCCCGGCAGCGCTCCGGCGTCGGTCATCGCGCGCCTCCTCCCTCGGAGCCGGAACCCGTACCCGAACCGGAACCCGAACCGGAACCCGAGCCGGACCCGGACCCCGAACCGGAACCCCCGCGCGTCGGGATGTGCTTGGTGAACTCCTCGTGGCCCGGCCAGCTCAGGATCAGCTCGTCGCCCTCCAGGCGGGCCTGTGCCAGTACGGGAGTCAGGTCCTGGTCCCCCGCCGCGGCCAGCGCCTCCGCGGCCGAGCCGAAGCGGGTCAGGCCCCGCAGGGTCGAGATCGTCGGCGGCATCATCGTCAGCTCGCCCCGGTCGTAACCGGCCGCCGCCTCGGCCGGCCGGATCCAGACCGTACGATCGGCCTCCGTCGAGGCGTTACGGGTGCGCTGGCCGGCCGGCAGGGCTGCCACGAAGAACCAGGTGTCGTACCGCCGGGGCTCGAACTCCGGCGTGATCCAGCGCGCCCACGCGCCGAGCAGGTCCGAGCGCAGCACGAGCCCGCGCCGGTCGAGGAAGTCGGCGAAGGAGAGTTCGCGGGCGACCAGCGCCTCGCGGTCCTTCTCCCACTCCTCGCCCGTGGTGTCGCCGACCACGGAGTCGGCCGTCTCCCCGGCGAGCAGCACGCCCGCCTCCTCGTACGTCTCGCGCACGGCCGCGCAGACGATCGCCTGGGCCTCTTCCGTACCCGTCACGCCGAGGCGCCCGGCCCAGCTCTCCAGGGAAGGCCCGGCCCAGCGCACGGGGTGCTCGTCGCGTGGGTCGACGCCGCCGCCGGGATAGGCGTACGCGCCGCCCGCGAAGGCCATCGAGGCGCGGCGCCGCAGCATGTGGACGCTCGGCCCGTCCGTGCCGTCGCGCAGCAACAGGACCGTCGCCGCCCGCTTGGGTGTCGCGGGGGTGAGCTCGCCCGCGGTGAGGGCGCGGATGAGGTCGGGCCATTCCCGTGGGTACCACTGACCATTCGGCATGGCCGGATGGTATGCGCAACTACCGCAACGCACGAGAGCCGATTCCCCCTGGACGGGAGAACCGGCTCTTGACGCACGTACGGGTGGGACGGGTGGTCAGGCCTTGGCCTCGGCGTCGACGAGCTCCACCTGGACCTCGACCTCGACCGGGGCGTCGAGCGGGAGGACCGCCACGCCGACCGCGCTGCGCGCGTGCACGCCCTTGTCGCCGAGGACGGCGCCGAGCAGCTCGCTGGCGCCGTTGATGACGCCGGGCTGGCCGGTGAAGTCGGCGGCCGAGGCGACGAAGCCGACGACCTTCACGACCCGCTTGATCCGGTCCAGGTCACCGGCGACCGACTTCACGGCCGCGAGCGCGTTCAGCGCGCAGGTGGCGGCGAGCTGCTTGGCCTCCTCGGCGGTGACCTCCCCGCCGACCTTGCCGGCTACCGGAAGCTTGCCGTCCACCATCGGGAGCTGGCCCGAGGTGTAGACGTACACGCCCGACTGCACGGCCGGCTGGTACGCGGCCAGCGGCGGCACGACCGACGGCAGGGTCAGGCCCAGCTCGGCGAGCTTCGCCTCGACGGCCCCGGTGCCGTTCGCGGCGGCGCCCATCAGGACTTCTCCCGCTTCAGGTAGGCCACGAGCTGCTCGGGGTTGTTCGGGCCGGGAACGACCTGGACGAGCTCCCACCCGTCCTCGCCCCAGGTGTCCAGAATCTGCTTCGTCGCGTGCACGAGAAGGGGCACGGTCGAGTATTCCCACTTGGTCATGGAGCCGACTGTATCCGCTGCCACAGGCAGCCTCCTGCTTAGGCGGGCGCTCCAGTGGTTAGGCTCGAAGGCGTGAGCAGGCTCCAGGTCGTCAGCGGCAAGGGTGGTACCGGTAAGACGACGGTCGCCGCCGCCCTCGCGCTCGCCCTCGCGACGGAGGGCAAGCGGACCCTCCTCGTCGAGGTCGAAGGCAGACAGGGCATCGCACAGCTCTTCGAGACGGAGGCCCTTCCGTACGAGGAGCGCAAGATCGCCGTCGCGCCGGGCGGAGGAGAGGTCTTCGCGCTGGCCATCGACGCCGAGCGGGCCCTCCTGGACTACCTCCAGATGTTCTACAAGCTGGGCGGCGCGGGCCGGGCCCTGAAGAAGCTCGGCGCGATCGACTTCGCGACGACGATAGCGCCGGGCGTACGGGACGTACTGCTGACCGGCAAGGCGTGCGAGGCGGTCCGCCGGCGCGAGAAGCACGGCGGCTACACCTATGACCACGTCGTCATGGACGCGCCGCCGACCGGCCGGATCACCCGCTTCCTGAACGTCAACGACGAGGTGGCGGGGCTGGCCCGGATCGGCCCGATACACAATCAGGCGCAGGCCGTGATGCGGGTGCTCAAGTCCCCGGAGACGGCCGTGCATCTGGTGACCCTGCTGGAGGAGATGCCGGTCCAGGAGACCGCGGACGGCATCGCGGAGCTGCGCGCGGCCGAACTGCCGGTGGGCGGCGTCATCGTGAACATGGTCCGTCCGCACGTCCTCGACGAGGCGGCGGTACGGGCGGCCTCCGGCGACCACCGGGACGCGGTCGCGCGGACGCTCGCGGCGGCGGGCGTCCGCGGCGGTACGAAGCTGGTGGAGCCGCTCCTGGAGCAGGCGGCCGAGCACGCGCAGCGGGTGGAGCTGGAGCGCGAGCAGCGGGCGGTGCTCATGGAGCTCGACGTACCGGCGTACGAACTCCCGTTCCTGGGGGACGGGGCGGACATCGCGGGCCTGTACCGGCTGGCGAAGGAGCTGCGGAAGCAAGGGGTGGGCGTGTGACGGGTTGGGTGAACACGGCGGCGAACGGTCTGGACTCCGTACCCGTCCTCGAACTCGACCCGCTCATCGACGACCCGGGCACCCGGATCATCGTCTGCTGCGGCGCGGGCGGCGTCGGCAAGACGACGACCGCGGCGGCCCTGGGCGTACGGGCGGCGGAGCGGGGCCGCAAGGTCGTCGTCCTGACGATCGACCCGGCGCGGCGGCTCGCGCAGTCGATGGGGATCGACTCGCTCGACAACGTCCCGCGCAAGGTGGACGGGATCAAGGGGTCCGACGGCGGGGAACTGCACGCCATGATGCTCGACATGAAGCGGACCTTCGACGAGATCGTCGAGGCGCACGCGGACGCCGAGCGGGCCCGGGCGATCCTGGAGAACCCCTTCTACCAGTCCCTGTCGGCCGGTTTCGCCGGTACGCAGGAGTACATGGCGATGGAGAAGCTCGGCCAGCTGCGGGCCCGCGACGAGTGGGACCTGATCGTGGTCGACACCCCGCCGTCGCGTTCCGCGCTCGACTTCCTGGACGCGCCGAAGCGGCTGGGGTCGTTCCTGGACGGGAAGTTCATCAAGCTGCTGATGGCCCCGGCGAAGATGGGCGGCCGGGCGGGGATGAAGTTCCTGAATGTCGGCATGTCGATGATGACGGGGACGCTGGGGAAGCTGCTCGGCGGTCAGTTCCTGAAGGACGTGCAGACGTTCGTGGCCGCGATGGACACGATGTTCGGCGGCTTCCGGACCCGCGCGGACGCGACGTACAAGCTGCTGCAGGCGCCGGGCACGGCGTTCCTGGTGGTCGCCACGCCCGAGCGGGACGCGCTGCGCGAGGCGGCGTACTTCGTGGAGCGGCTGGCGGCCGAGGAGATGCCGCTGGCGGGACTCGTCCTCAACCGCGTGCACGGCAGTGGCGCCGCCCGGCTGTCGGCCGAGCGGGCGCGGGCCGCGGCGGAAAATCTTGACGAGGGGCGCATTGTGGATCAAGGGGCTGGGAAGACTGGTGGGGGTGGCTCCCGCGCCACCGCCCCCGAGCTCTCCGACTCCACGACCGCCGCCGCACATTCCGCGCACGCCGAGGCTGCCCCCACAGCCGACGACGACGCGACCACCGACGCACAGGACATCCAGCAGCTGACCGCCGGTCTGCTGCGGCTGCATGCCGAGCGCATGCAGGTGCTCGCGCGCGAACAGCGCACGCGCGACCGCTTCACGGCGCTGCACCCCGAGGTGGCCGTCGCCGAAGTGGCGGCCCTGCCCGGGGACGTACACGATCTGTCCGGACTGCGGGCCATCGGAGACCGCCTCACGGCGGGCCGCATGCCGCAGGCCTGACGCGCCCGGCGGGGGGCGGGCGGTCTTCCCGCGTCCCTGCGCACGGTCGCGTACGTCCGCGTACGTCCGCGTACGGTGACGTATGTCCGCGCACGTTCGCTTATGGCACGTACCGCGTGTTCCGTCAGGTGGGGGTTGGCCCACCGCCGCGTACACGTGACCGGCGGGCTCAGCCCACCGCCGCGTACGCCTCGTACGTCGCGTCGTCCTCGATCGCCACGGGCAGCAGGCCCGCTCCCCGCTCGTACTCCGTCCGCGCGGTCTCCAGCAGGCGCCGCCACGAGGTGACGGTCGGCCGCCGGCGCAGCAGGGCACGGCGCTCGCGCTCCGTCATGCCGCCCCACACGCCGAACTCCACGCGGTTGTCGAGGGCGTCGGCCAGGCACTCGGTCCGCACCGGACATCCGGTGCACACCGCCTTCGCCCTGTTCTGCGCCGCTCCCTGCACGAAAAGTTCATCCGGATCGGTAGTGCGGCAGGCCGCCTGCGCACTCCAGTCAGCTACCCAGCCCATACCGGCGCCGTCCTCTCCCGAATCGAGGCTCCCCCACGGCGGTAGCGGCATATTCACCGCTGCCAGTTGGTGACGTTACGGAAGGTGGGCACAGCGCAACACCCCCTTCGGGCCCAATCTTGAATGGCCCGAACGGACTATGCGTACGCGGCAGATCACCCAGGGGAGTGACCCCTGGACATGCGTGTCGAAACCGACGAACCGGTACAGTTCGCCCGGCTGCGACGGAGGCACTTGGGGCGTCGAGTGACGCATGGGGCGGAATCGGGCAGGGGTTCCCAAGGTTCGGGGCCAAGGGAATTCCTGCCGATGTCACGCCCGGCCCTTGATGCGGAACCGCACTGCTGTGACAGTTGGGAGCAGCTTAGGCCAAGGCCTGTACGCGTGTCCGGCAAATGAGAACGTAGCCAGGTAGACGCCTCACGTCGTCATGCCGCCATCCCGCCAGGATGCGGGGCCGGATGTCACGGTCTCGTACGCGAACGCTCCGAGGGGCCCCCGCTCCTGCGGAACGCACAGAGTTACGGATTAGGCTGCCCCCCATGGCAAAGAAGCGCTCGGGCGGAGGTCTGACCGGGACCCAGCAGGCCGCCAAGTTCCTCGGTGTCAGTGTGCTCTCCGGAGCCGTGCTGGCAGGCATCGCCCTGCCCGCGGCCGGAGCACTGGGGCTGGCGGCGAAGGGGACGGTCGAGGGGTTCGACGAGATCCCGTCCAACCTGAAGACGCCACCCCTGAGTCAGCGGACCACGATCCTCGACTCGGAGGGCGGCACCCTCGCCACCGTGTACTCGCGCGACCGGAAGGTCGTGCCGCTGGAGAAGATCTCCCCGTACATGCAGAAGGCGATCGTCGCGATCGAGGACTCGCGCTTCTACGAGCACGGGGCGATCGACCTCAAGGGCGTGCTGCGCGCGATCAACCGCAACGCCCAGTCGGGCGGCGTGGCCCAGGGCGCGTCCACGCTCACGCAGCAGTACGTGAAGAACGTCTTCGTCGAGGAGGCCGGTGACGACCCCGAGAAGGTCGCCCAGGCCACCCAGCAGACCATCGGCCGCAAGGTTCGCGAACTGAAGTACGCGATCCAGGTCGAGGAGGAGCTGGGGAAGAAGAAGATCCTCGAGAACTACCTCAACATCACGTTCTTCGGCCAGCAGGCCTACGGCATCGA
This sequence comes from Streptomyces sp. P9(2023), assembly GCF_032436795.1. NCBI lineage: Bacteria > Bacillati > Actinomycetota > Actinomycetes > Kitasatosporales > Streptomycetaceae > Streptomyces > Streptomyces sp. P9(2023). The sequence continues at coordinate 35,289 of NZ_JAUPWM010000045.1, read as the reverse complement.
GGCGGCGGCCCAGCGCTACTTCTCCAAGCCCGCCGCCGACCTGAAGCTGGAGGAGGCCGCCATGATGGCCGGCCTCGTCCAGTCGCCGAGCCGGTACGACCCGATCAACGACCTCCAGGAAGCCACCAAGCGCCGCAACACGGTGCTCCAGCGGATGGCCGACGTGCGGGACGTCAGCCAGGCGGAGGTGGACAAGGCGAAGGCCGCCCCGATCAGGCTGAAGGTGAAGACCCCGAAGAACGGCTGCATCACCGCCGTCGACGGCGCCGGCTTCTTCTGCGACTACGTGCGCAAGACGATCCTCAACGACCCGGTCTTCGGCAAGACGGTCGAGGAGCGGCAGAAGCTGTGGAACCTGGGCGGTCTGACCGTCCGGACGACGCTCGACCCGCGCGCCCAGGAGGCGGCCAACGAGGCGGCCGTCGCGAAGATCTACGAGAACGACAAGGTCGCCGCCTCGGTCGTCCAGGTCCAGCCGGGCAGCGGCAAGATCCTGTCGATGGGTCAGTCTCGCCCGTACGGCCTGGACCAGAAGCAGTACCAGACCACGCTCAACCTCGCCGTCGGCAGCAAGATGGGCGGCACGACCTACGGCTTCCAGGTCGGCTCGACGTTCAAGCCGATCACGGCCGCTGCGGCCCTGGAGAAGGGGCTGAGCCCCGCGCAGAGCTTCTCCTCCGGGTACGAGATCACCATCCCGGAGAACTCGTACACGCGCTGCGACGGCAAGCCGGCGGGTTACGCCCAGTGGGAGGTCGGCAACGAGCTCAAGTCCGAGACCGGCACCTGGGACATGACGAGCGCGCTCGGCAAGTCCATCAACACCTACTTCGCCAAGCTGGAGCAGATGGCCGGCCTCTGCGAGACGGTGCAGATGGCGAAGAACGTCGGGTACGAGCGCGAGCTGGGCAAGAAGGTCAAGGAGAGCCCCTCGATCACGCTCGGCGCCATCGAGGCCACGCCGCTCGACATGGCCGCCGTCTACGCCACCTTCGCCAACCGGGGCACGTACTGCACCCCGATCGCCATCGAGTCGATCAAGTCGGCCGACGGCCAGCAGCTGAAGGTGCCTCAGACCGAGTGCTCGCGGGCGATGACCGAGCGCACGGCCGACACCATCAACCAGATGCTGAAGGGCGTCGTCGAGGACGGCACCGGTACGAAGGCGGGTCTGAGCGACCGCGACAACGCCGGCAAGACGGGTACGACGAACGACCGCAAGGACGCCTGGTTCGTCGGGTACACCCCGAACCTGTCCACGGCCGTCTGGGTCGGTGACGACGTCGGCGAGAAGGTGTCGATGTTCGACATCACCATCGGCGGCGAGTACTACCCCAAGGTCTGTGGCGGCTGCCTCCCGGGCCCGATCTGGAAGATCGCGATGACCGGAGCGCTGAACGCCTCCGAGACACCGCAGTTCGCCCCCATCTCCGTACCGCGCGGCGAGAAGCCGCAGGACAAGGAGAAGGAAAAGCCCGGCGACGACAACAAGCCGGAGAAGCCGGGCGACCGGCCCGACCTCCCGGGAATCACCCTCCCGCCGGGCATCATCGGCGGGGGCGGCGGGAACGGCGGCGGCCGGGGCGGCGGCGGCAACGGCCCGTAGGGCGTAGTACGTAGGGCCTACGAGTGAGGGCGCTTCCCGCGTGACGGGAGGCGCCCTCAGTCGTACGTACGTCAGCCGGTGTCCAAGCCGGCTCGGCAGGCTCAGCCGTTTCGGCAGGCTCAGCCCGCGAGGAGCTTCTTCACGGCGGCGGCCACGCGGCCGCCCTCCGCCTGGCCCGCGACCTTCGGGTTCACGATCTTCATGACGGCGCCCATCGCGCGCGGGCCCTCGGCGCCGGCGGCCTTGGCCTCGGCGACGGCCGCCGCGACGATCTGCTCCAGCTCCTCGTCACCGAGCTGCTTCGGCAGGTACGCGTCGAGGAGCACGCCCTCCGCCTTCTCGCGCTCGGCCGACTCGGCGCGACCACCCTGGGCGAAGGCCTCGGCGGCCTCGCGGCGCTTCTTCGCCTCGCGGGCGATCACCTTCTGCACCTCGTCGTCGGAGAGCTCGCGCTTGGTCGTACCCGCGACCTCCTCCTTGGTGATCGCGGTGAGGGTGAGCCGCAGCGTCGAGGAGCGCAGCTCGTCGCGCTCCCTGATGGCGGCGTTGAGGTCGTCCTGCAGCTTGGCCTTGAGCGTGGTCATGCCCCAAGTGTGTCAGGTGCCCCGCCCCACCCGCCCGCGCATTTCCGCCCATCGGGTCTGCGACGATGGGGTGATGCGCGCACGGTACGGGATCCCCCTGAAGATCACGGCAGGTGTCACGGCGACGGCCGCGGCCGGAATCGTCTACGCGGCGGGCTTCGAGGCCCGCTCGTTCCGGCTGCGCCGGGTGACGATCCCGGTGCTCCCGCGCGGGATGCGGGATCTGCGGGTCCTTCAGGTCTCCGACATCCACATGGTGTGCGGTCAGCGCAAGAAGCGGGCGTGGCTGCAGAAGCTCGCGGGGCTGCGCCCGGACTTCGTCGTGAACACTGGCGACAACCTCTCCGACACGGACGCGGTCCCGGAGGTCCTGGACGCGCTCGGGCCGCTGATGGAGTTCCCGGGCGTGTACGTCTTCGGCTCCAACGACTACTACGGGCCGCGGCTGCGCAACCCCGCCCGCTACCTCCTGGAGAAGGCCCAGGGGCGCCACGGTCTGAACGGCAACAAGCCGGTGGTGGGCGCAGTGCACAACCCGTGGGAGGGGATGCGGGACGCCTTCGACGACGCGGGCTGGGTGAACCTGACCAACACCCGCGGCCGGCTGAAGCTGCCGGGGCTCGACCTGGCCTTCACGGGCCTGGACGACCCGCACATCAAGCGGGACCGTTACGAGCGGGTGGCCGGCGGTCCGGACGTGACGGCGGACTTCTCGATGGCCGTGGTGCACGCCCCGTACCTGCGGACGCTGGACTCTTTCACGGGGGACGGCTACGGGCTGATCCTGGCGGGGCACACGCACGGCGGTCAGCTGTGCGTCCCCTTCTACGGCGCGCTGGTGACCAACTGCGACCTGGACACGGACCGGGTGAAGGGCCTGTCGACGCACACGGTGGCGGGCCGGACCTCGTACCTGCACGTCTCGGCGGGGTGCGGCACGAACCGGTTCACCCCGGTCCGCTTCGCCTGCCCGCCGGAGGCGACCCTGCTGACGCTGACGGCGCGCGACTGAACGGTTTCCCCGTATACGGCTCTACGGGCAAACGGGCAAACGGGCTGTACGGGCAAGCGGGCTCTACGGGCTTTACGGGCTTTACGGGCTTTACGGGCTTTACGGTGGGGGAATGCTCACGCCGAACACCGCTGCGGCCGTGCCCGCATCCGCCGTCATACCCGCCGTCCGACGCCCTTACGCGGCGGCCTTCGGCGGCCTGATCGCGCTTGCCGCGGCGACGGGCGTGGTGATCGAGTGCGTGCTGGGGAGCGTGCCGGTCGTCCTGAGCTTCTTCACGATCTGGTCGAACATCGCGGTCGCGGTCGTCTTCGCGCTCTCGGCCCGCCGGGCCTGGACCGGCCGGCCGCCGCTCGCGGCGCTGTGGACAGGCGGGGTACTCCTCTGTATCTCGGTGGTCGGTCTCGTCTTCCACTTCGTCCTGGCGAACGGTTCGAGCGAGTTCAACCAGGCGGCGGAGATCGCGAAGCTCACGGGCGGCAAGGCGGTCGCCAACCAGCTCCTGCACACGGTGACCCCGATCGGCACGGCCCTCGACTGGCTGCTCCTCACCCTCCCCGGCGCCCTCCGGTGGCGCCACGCGGCCCAGTGGCTCGCGGCCCCGGCGGCGTACCTGACCTTCGCCCTGATCCGTGGCGCCCTCCTGTCCCCGGACGTCCCGACCCGGTACACGTACCCCTTCATCGACGTCACCGAGTACGGCTACGGCGGCGTGGCCCTCAACGCGCTGATCCTGGGCCTCGCCTTCTACGCCCTCGGCCTGACGATCGTCGCCCTGGACCGTGTCCGACCTGCGGTGAGGGGCCGCGAAAACCGGATTTCGTCTCAGGGCGTGGGTGGGCTAAAGTAATCGATGTCGCCGCGACGTGAAGAACAACGCAGTGACATCGGGGTGTAGCGCAGCTTGGCAGCGCGCTTCGTTCGGGACGAAGAGGTCGTGGGTTCAAATCCCGCCACCCCGACAGCTGAGTACCAGGTCAGGCCCACCTAGTGACGTCACTAGGTGGGCCTGATTCGTTGTGCGTGACTATCTGCGTGACTACGGCTTCTGATCTTGCTTGAAGATGGCGTCCATCGCGGTCGCCCCCGTCTGGATCACAGGGCGGATCGTCTCGGGCTCCCTGCCGCCCAGGGCCTCGGTGAACAGCTTGACGGCCTTCTTGGCCGCCTCGACAGCTTCAGGGCTTCGCCCCAGGCCCGCATCGGCCGCAGGATCACTCCCCTGGAGGTCTCGCAGCGCGCCCCGCTTGCACCGGGCCGTGTGCGGCAAGTGGATCAAGCGGCTCTACCCTGATACGGCATCGGTGCCGGACGGCGGAGTACGGCGACGCGTGCTTGCTGTCAGGTTGTCGACCGTCGAAAGGCTGGGTTCTCAGGTGCTGGTCGCGGACCGATATCGGCTCCACGTGTGTGTCGGCCGTGGCGGCATGGGCGAAGTGTGGCAGGCCACCGACGAGGTGCTCGGGCGGGCGGTGGCCGTGAAGTTGATGCTCGGTCACGAGACCGACCCCTCCGCCTCCGACCGGTTCCGGCTGGAGGCCCAGACCGCCGCGCGGCTGAGTCATCCGCATGTCGTCGGCGTCTTCGACTTCGGTACGTGGGACGGAAAGCTGTTCCTCGTCATGGAGCTGGTCGAAGGGGCCAGCCTCGCCTCCGAGCCGGGCGGGCCGCCCATGGTGCTGCCGGCCGAGCGGGTGGCCGTCGTGGCCGCGCACGCCGCCGCCGGGCTGGCCGCCGCGCACCGGGAGGGCGTGGTGCACCGGGACATCAAGCCCGGGAACCTGCTGCTCGACGGGGACGGGACCGTGAAGCTCGCGGACTTCGGGATCGCCCGCTTCGTCGACGATCCGTCCGCCGCTCTCACGACCACCGGCCAGATCGTCGGCACCGGCCTCTACCTCGCCCCCGAGCGGGCGCTCGGCCGGGCCGCGTCGCCGGCCTCCGACGTGTACTCGCTCGGCTGCGTGCTGTACCAACTCCTCACCGGGCGGCCCCCGTTCCGCGGCGACACCGCCACGGCCCTGCTGTACCAGCACATCGACACGCCGCCGGCGCCGCCCCGGCAGCTCGGGGTGGGGCTGCCCGCGGCGTTCGAGGCGTACCTCCTGACGATGCTGGCGAAGGAACCGGAACAGAGACCTCCGGCCCAGGCGATCGCGGACTGGTTCACCTCGGGCGCCTGGCGTGAGCATGCGCAGCCTCAGGCCGTGTCTCGGTCCAGGACCGGGGCGACCCGGTCCGCGCCGCACGCGTCGCGCCGTGCACCGGCCCGGCCCGCGCAGCACGGTGGGCGCGCGGCGGCGCATCGACCGGCGGCCTCGGGCCCGCCCCGTACCGCCGTCGCGTCCCGGCGGCAGGGCTCGGCGCGGCGTGGCGAGAGCGGCCTCGCGGCCCTGTCCCGGCGCCGCCCCCGGAAGACGGCGGCGGTCGCGGGCGGCATAGCCTTCGTCGTCTTCCTCCTGATCGGCATGGCCTGGCTGTCGTGAGCCGCGCTGCCGTGAGCCGCGCTGCCGTGGGCCGCCCGGCCGTGGGCCCGCCCCCGCTCCCGAATTGAACGCCGTGCAAGAAACTCGGCTACCCTAGGGGCATGGCGCGGGAGACCTTGAGCAAGGACCAGATCGTCCGAGCCGCCGTCGAGCTGCTCGACAGCGAGGGCATCGACGGCCTGAGCATGCGCCGGCTCGGCAAGCGGCTGGGTTCGGCGGCGACGGCCATGTACTGGCACGTCGCGAGCAAGGAGAGCCTGGTCGTGCTGGCCGCCGACGCGGTGTGGGGCGAGCTGAAGTTCCCCGACCCGGCCGAGGTCGGCTGGCGCGCCGCCGCCCGCGCGCTGGTCCACGACACGTACGCGCTGGGCAAGCGCCACCCGTGGCTCGTCCCGGCGATCAGCTCGCACTTCGTCTACGGCCACGGCATGGCCCGCTTCCAGGACCACTCGTACGCGATCTACGAGGCGGCCGGGTTCAAGGGCTGGGAGCTCGACTGGGCCGTGAACTCCGCCTTCACGTTCGTGACCGGCACCCTGCTCGTCGACGCGACCGAGGCCACGCTCGCCACCGCGCAGGTGCCGCGAGGCAAGGGCGACGAGGCCAAGCCGGCGCTGAGCGTCGCCGACTGGGCGTACGGGATCGCCTCCCAGTACCCCCGGCTGCTGGCCCGGATCGAGGAGCAGCGGGGTACGGACCCGGCGGCGATGACCAGCGAGAAGTTCGAATTCGGCGTCGAAGCCATCCTCGACGGCCTCGAAGCCCGGCTGGGCGGCGCGGATCCGCGCCCGTAGGGGGCCGGGGGATGCGTCCGTAGGGGGCGGGGCCGCGCCCTTAGGGGCGGGGCCGTGTGGAGTCTGACCCGAACGGGGTCCGTCAGGTGGCCCCCGGGGGTCCCGTCCGGTCCCCTGGGGACATGCATCCCCTCCGGACAGCCGCCGAGGCGGCGGCAACCGTTCCCGCCGAGGTCGTCTCCGACTCCGGTCCGTCCGCGCTCGCCCTGGGCCTCGGCGCCGCCGCCGTCGCGGGGGCCATCGGCACCGCCGTCGTCCGCAGCCGGCTGTCGAAGGCGCTCAGCCGCGCGACCGACCACCGGGCGCCCGGCGCCGGGTCTTCGGAGCGGCCCCGCAATTAGAGCGACCGGGCCGTCGCCGTCACAGGGTGTCGTGCGCCAGGGCGTTCAGGCCGCGGCGGGCGCCTTCCTCGTAGGCCCGGGTCAGTTCGGGGGCCGGGAGGGCGTCGCGGAGGGCGTGGTCGCTGTGGCGGCGGGCCGGGGCGCGGAACTGGGCCGCGCGGTACGTGCCGTCGAAGGCCGAGGCCCTCAACCGGTCCACGGCGCCCAGCAGATGGGCCGCATCCTTCGGGCGGCCGGACAGGATCCGTAGCCGGGCGACGAGTTCGGCGGCGCAGGTCGCCCCCACGACGCAGGCAGGTGGTCACGCGGATGCACCACCTCCGCAACACCTGGCAGCTCGACCAGCTGACGCCCCAGCAGACACAGCGGCTCAGCGAACTCGCCGCCCCCGCCTCGGGTCCCGGCCGCAGGCCGCACCGGCTCACCCACGTGGACCGCAGGCTCATCGCGGCCATGGCCGGGGACGCCCGGGTCAGCGCCGCCGAACTCGCCCGCCAGGTCGGTACGAGCGAGTCGACGGTCCGCAGGAGGCTGGAGGCACTCGCGGTGGCCCGGGCGCTCTACCACCACTGCAAGCCCGCCCCCCACCCCCCGGTTCTCCGGTTCTCCGGACGGCCGGTGTTCGCGCTGGTCAAGGCGGACGTCCCTCCCCTGGAGGCGACGTCGGCCGCGGCGGCGGTGGGGCGGCTGCGGCAGACCCGCCTTGTCACCTCGGTGACCGGGTCGCACAACCTGAGCGCCGAGCGGCAGAGCGCCCTCGTCCTGCGCGACGACGAGGAGGACGGCGCGCCGCCGCACCGCTCGACGGTGGATCTGGCAGGCGGCCGCGCGGTGATCCGGACGGCCGCGCGGACGAGCGCGCGGACGGAGCCGCTGACCCAGCCGGCAAGCGCTCGGGCATGGTCGGGCAGCGCGCTGCCCGTACGCGAGCTGCCTGGCGTCCGCGAGTTATCCACAGGCTGCGGACGAGGCCGACGGAATGTCCGCCGGTCGGAGCATGATGGGGGGCATGACCGAGAGCAACGAGATCACCGACACCCCCGACATCCCTGCCGTCGCCGACATCCCCGCCTGGGAGCAGCGGTTCCGGGCCCCGCGTGTGTCCCTGCCCGAGTGGGCGGAGGAGGCCCCCGACCGTTCGCTGTTCGTGTCCAACGCGACCGGGACGTACGAGCTGTACGCCTGGGACCGGGCGAGCGGTGCCCAGCGGCAGGTCACGGACCGGCCGAACGGGACGACGGACGGCACGCTGTCGCCGGACGGCCGGTGGATCTGGTGGTTCTCGGACAAGGACGGGGACGAGTTCGGGGTGTGGATGCGCCAGCCCTTCGAGGGCGGCGCGGACGAGCCCGCGGTGCCCGGGCTCGCGCCCTCGTATCCGGCGGGGCTCGCGATCGGCCGGGACGGCACGGTGGTCGTCGGGTGCTCGACGGACGAGGAGGGGTCGACGATCCATCTCGTACGGGCCGGGGCGGCGCCCGTCGAGGTCTACCGGCACCGGGAGTCGGCCGGCGTCGGGGACCTCTCGCACGACGGCTCGCTGATCGCGATCGAGCACACCGAGCACGGCGACGCCATGCACTCGGCCCTGCGCGTGCTGCGCGCCGCCGACTCCTCGGTGGTGGCCGAGATGGACGACTCCAAGGGCGGTACGAAGGAGCTGGGCCTGTCCGTGCTGGGCTTCGCGCCGGTGGACGGGGACACCCGGCTGCTCGTCGGGCACCAGCGGCGGGGGCGCTGGGAGCCGCTGCTGTGGGACGTGGCGACGGGCCGGGAGACCGATCTCCGGCTCGACCTGCCGGGCGACGTCTCGGCGGAGTGGTACGTGGACGGCACGGGCCTGCTGATCGTGCACAGCTTCGAGGCGCGCAGCGAGATGTGGCGGTACGACATCGCGACGGGAGCGCTGGTGCGGGTGGAGACCCCCGCCGGGTCGGTGTCGGAGGCCACGGCCCGCCCGGACGGCAGCGTGGAGTACCTGTGGTCCTCGGCCGCCGAGCCGCCGCGGGTGCGCTCGACGGACGGCGGGGTCGTCCTGGACCCTCCGGGTGCGCGGGCGCCCGGGTCCGTGGCGGTGGAGGACGTGTGGGTGGAGGGTCCGGGCGGCCGGATCCACGCCCTCGTGCAGCGGCCGGCCGAGGGCGAGGGCCCTTTCCCGACGGTCTTCGAGGTGCACGGCGGCCCGACCTGGCACGACAGCGACGCCTTCGCGTCCGGCCCGGCGGCCTGGCTCGACCACGGCTACGCGGTGGTCCGGGTCAACTACCGGGGCTCGACCGGTTACGGCCGGGAGTGGACGGACGCGCTCAAGCACCGCGTCGGTCTGATCGAGCTGGAGGACATCGCGGCGGTCCGTGCGTGGGCGGTCGACTCGGGGCTCGCCGACCCGGCGAAGCTGGTCCTGTCGGGCGGTTCGTGGGGCGGGTACCTGACGCTGCTCGGGCTCGGCACGCAGCCGGACGCCTGGTCGCTGGGGCTCGCCGCGGTCCCGGTCGCCGACTACGTGACCGCGTACGAGGACGAGATGGAGGCGCTGAAGGCGCTGGACCGGACGCTCTTCGGCGGCTCGCCGGAGGAGGTGCCGGACCGGTTCGAGGCCTCGTCCCCGCTGACGTACGTGGACAAGGTCACGGCCCCGGTGTACATCTCGGCGGGCGTCAACGATCCGCGCTGCCCGATCCGCCAGATCGACAACTACGTGGACCGGCTGGCCGGCCGGGACGCGGTCCACGAGGTGTACCGGTACGACGCGGGGCACGGCTCCCTGGTGGTGGAGGAGCGGATCAAGCAGGTCCGCCAGGAGCTCGCCTTCGCCGCGCGTCACCTGGGGACCCGGCCGGTCGGGGGGTGAGGCGGCTGCGTACCGTGGAGGGGTGTACCGGTTCCTGAAAACGCCCCGCTGGTGGGGGATCAACGTCTTCGTCCTGCTGGCGATCCCGTTCTGCCTGTTCATGGGGACATGGCAGATGGGCAAGTTCGACGACCGCGTCGCCTCCTACCGGGAGGCGGAGCGGGCCCCCGACCCGGGCACGCTCCGGACCGAGCCGCTGGACGCGCTGCTGCCGGTGGACAAGGAGACCTCGGGCCGGCACGCGCAGGTGAACGGCCGGTACGCGGAGCAGTTCCTGGTACCGGACCGTGAGCTGGACGGGCGCGCGGGCGCGTACGTCCTGACGATGCTGGAGACGGGCGGCGGCAAGTCCCTGCCGGTGGTACGGGGCTGGCTGCCGGCCGGCGCGAAGGCGCCGGCCCCGCCGGCGGGGGAGGTCACCGTGGTGGGCGCCCTCCAGGCCTCCGAGACCACGGGGACGAAGGGGGTCCGCGCGGCGGGCGGCCTCCCGGAGGGCCAGCTCTCCATGATCAGCGCGGGGTCCCTGGTCAACCTGGTCCCCGACGAGGTCTACGACGCGTGGGTCACGCTCACGGACTCGCCCACCGGGCTGACCCCCGTCCCGGCGGCGGCCGCGGCGGGCACGTCGCTGGACATCAAGGCGTTCCAGAACCTCGGCTACACGGCGGAGTGGTTCGTCTTCGCGGGCTTCGTCGTCTTCATGTGGTTCCGCCTCCTGCGCCGCGAGGCGGAGGCCCACCGCGACGAGGCCTTGGGGCTGTAGCCGAGGCCGGGGGGCACGGCCCTGGGTTCATCGGGCCTGGCCCGCTCCGGCCCCGGCGGGTACCTCGGGCGCCCCCGGCTCCCAGGCCCCCGCCCCCGCACCCGGGCGCTAGGACGCGTCCAGGACTCCCGTGCGGTAGATGGTGCCCGCGCAGGCGTTGGTGATCGTCGTGGCCGCCTGCGGGCCGCCGGGCTCGGCGGTGTGGCTGACCGCGATGCTGCCGTCGGCGGGCGTCCCCTCCGTACCGAGCTGCGGGGCCGTGCCTTCGGCCGAGTCACCCGTACCGGTCGAGCCCGAGCCCCCCTCCGAGGCGCCCTCGCCTTCCTTCGAAGGGGTCGGGCTGGGGTCCACGCTCGGGGTGGGTTCCGGGTCCGGGTCCGGGCCGGGGTCCGGGGTCACGCCCGTGGTCGGGCAGGTCTCCGCGGGGACCCAGGCGAACTTCACCTCGTACGCGTTGTCCGGCCCGAGGACCAGCGTGGCCGCCTCCTGCGAGGGGTCGGGCAGTCCGCTCGCCGCGTCCCCCGCGGTGTGCGCCACGACCGTGATCTTGGCCGGGTCCGCCGCTCCGAGCGCCTGGAAGCCGATGCTGCCGTCGCCGCTCACCACGCACTCCTTGCCGGAGACGTTGGAGATGCGGAAGGTGCCGTAGACATTCCCCTGGGCGTCGGGTCCGCCCGACTGCGACGAGCCGATGGCCAGCTGCCCGGCCTCGCAGGTCGGCAAGGAGCCCGCCGGTGACGTGGAGCCTTCGCCGGTGTTCCCGTCCGTGGCGTCCTTGTCCTCGCCCTTGCCCGCCCCGGCGCCCTGGCTCGGAGCCGCGGTGCCGCTCGGTGTGCCGGCGCTCGGCCCGCCGTCCTCGACACCGGCCTCGGAGCCGGTACCGCCCTGGGCCTGTTCGCCGTGGCCTGCGTTGACGGCCTGGTCGGCGGTGATGCCGCCGGAGTTGGCGACGTGCACGAAGGCGGGGACGGCCGTGCCGAGCAGTACGGCGGCCGCGGCGAAACCGACGACCGCCTGGCGCTTGCGGGTGCGCCGCGCGGGTACGGCACGGCGCAGGTGGTCGAGGGCGCCGTCGGTGGGCTGGAGGTCGCCCACGGCGCCCTGGAGCAGCCGTCGCAGGGCCAGTTCGTCGCCGTCGAAGGGGTCCTCGTGGCCGTCGGCCCGCTCGTTGTCCGGCCGGTCGTTCACAGTCGCGTGTCCCATGTCGTCGCGTTCACCGTCGGGCAGTCCACTCGTACCGCCGCTGCTCGCATCGCCGGAACCGTCCGCACCGCGCGGAACATCCGTACCGCCGGAACTGTCCATACCGCCGGAACTGTCCATACCGCTGGAGCTGTCCATACCGCCCGGGGTCATGCCGTCGGAGCTCATGCCGTCGCCTCCATCGCGACGCGCAGCGCCGCGATGCCACGCGAGCCGTACGCCTTCACCGACCCCAGGGATATCCCGAGAGTCTCGGCCACCTGGGCCTCCGTCATGTCCGCGAAGTATCGCAGGACGAGCACCTCGCGCTGCCGCCGCTGGAGTCCGCGCATCGCCTTGATGAGGGCGTCCCGTTCCAGCTGGTCGTACGCGCCCTCCTCCGCGCTCGCCATGTCCGGCATCGGCTTGGAGAGCAGCTTGAGCCCGAGGATGCGGCGGCGCAGCGCGGAGCGCGAGAGGTTGACGACCGTCTGGCGCAGATAGGCGAGGGTCTTCTCCGGGTCCCGGACGCGTTTGCGCGCGGAGTGGACGCGGATGAACGCCTCCTGGACCACGTCCTCGCAGGAGGCCGTGTCGTCGAGGAGCAGCGCGGCGAGGCCGAGGAGCGAGCGGTAGTGCGCTCGGTAGGTCTCGGTCAGGTGATCGACGGAGGTGCCCGCGGACACGACGCCTTCAGTGCTCTCGCGGGGCGAGGGTATGCCGGTCACACCGGCCGCCCGGGTCCCTGCGGGCATGGGGGCGATCACCGGCATGCCGCCGGCCGGACGCGGACGCCGGAGCGGGCGCACCACAGGGACGCCGCCGCCCGCGGCGTAGCCGCTGCGTGCCGGAGCCTTGAGTGCGGGAGCCTTGAATGCGCCGCGGAGCGGGACGACCGCCGCGATGTCGAGTACCTCTGCCACGTCTGTTGGACACGCTTCCCCCCGTCAGGGTTGTACGAGTACGCCACCGTTCTTGACGGTGCACCAATTACCCTCATGCGTACCCGTTCTTCCCCAATGCCCCGTTTTCACAGCCCGTTCGTCGACACACCACATGGGCGCGCGAAGAGACGCCTCTCACCCAACTACCGGTTGCAGCAAGGGGTGAAGAGCATCGTCGAACATGGCGTCACCCCAGTTCAAGGGGCATGTGGCGCCGACTTGCTCACAGGCCTTTCACAGATCCTACAAACTCGAACGATCAGTCGTCGCCGATTTCCGGACGCTCCGGGCGCTCGGGACGAATGATCGACTCCGCGATCTGTACGGCGTTCAGCGCCGCGCCCTTACGGAGGTTGTCGCCGCAGACGAAGAACTCGAGCGCCCGCTCGTCGTCCATCGACCGCCGCACCCGTCCCACCCAGACCGGGTCCGTGCCCACGACGTCGGCGGGCGTGGGGAAGTCGCCGGAGGCCGGATCGTCGAAGAGCACCACGCCCGGCGAGGTCGCCAGGATCTCGTGCGCCCGCCCGACGCTCACCGGCCGCTCGAACCGTGCGTGTACGGAGACCGAGTGCGCGGTCACCACCGGGACACGGACGCAGGTCGCGGCGACGGGCAGCCCGGGAAGGCCGAGGATCTTGCGGGTCTCCGCGCGCAGCGCCAGCTCCTCGGAGGACCAGCCGTCCGCCGTCAGCTCCCCCGACCAGGGCAGCACGTTGAGCGCGACCGGCCCGGGGAAGGGCCCGGTCTGGTCGCCGACGGCCCGCCGCACGTCACCGGGGTGCGTGCCGAGTTCGGTCCCGGCCACCAGCGAGAGCTGCGCGCGCAGCGCGGCGACACCGGCCTGCCCGCCCCCGCTCGCGGCCTGCTGGGCGGTCACCACCAGCTCGGCGAGCCCGAACTCGGCGTGCAGCGCGCCCACCGCGACGATCAGCGCGAGCGTGGAGCAGCCGGGGCTCGCGACGATGCCCCGGGGCCGTACCCGTACGGCGTGCGGATTGATCTCGGGGACCACCAGCGGCACGTCCGGGTCCGCCCGGAAGGCCGCCGAGGTGTCCACCACCACCGCGCCCTTGGCGGCGGCGATCGGCGCCCAGCGCGCCGCGATGTCCTCGGGCACCAGGAAGAGGGCGAGGTCGACGCCCTCCAGTGCCTCCTCGCTCAGCGCGAGGACCTCGGTCTCCTCGCCGCGCACGGCCAGCTTCCGGCCGGCCGAGCGCGGCGAGGCGACGAGTCGGATCTCGCCCCAGACGTCCGCGTGCTGCGTGAGCATCTGGAGCATGACCGCACCGACGGCTCCGGTCGCGCCGACGACCGCGAGCGTCGGTTTACGGGTCATCGGCCGGTGCCTCCATAGACGACGGCCTCGTCGGAGTCGCTGTCCAGACCGAAGGCGGTGTGCACGGCGCGCACCGCCTCGTTGACGTCGTCGGCGCGGGTGACGACCGAGATGCGGATCTCGGAGGTAGAGATCAGCTCGATGTTCACGCCCGCGTCCGACAGTGCGCGGAAGAAGTCCGCGGTGACGCCCGGATTCGTCTTCATACCGGCGCCGACCAGCGAAATCTTGCCGATCTGGTCGTCGTAGCGCAGCGAGTCGAAGCCGATCGCGCCCTTCGCCTTCTCCAGGGCGTCGATGGCCTTGCGGCCCTCCGCCTTGGGGAGGGTGAAGGAGATGTCCGTCAGACCCGTGGAGGCCGCGGACACGTTCTGCACGATCATGTCGATGTTGACCTCGGCGTCCGCGATGGCCCGGAAGATGGCCGCGGCCTCGCCCGGCTTGTCCGGCACGCCGACGACGGTGATCTTCGCCTCGGAGGTGTCGTGGGCGACGCCCGAGATGATGGCCTGCTCCACCTTGCGGTCCCCTTGCGGCTCGTTGCTGACCCAGGTGCCCTGCAGCCCCGAGAAGGAGGAGCGCACGTGGATCGGGATGTTGTAACGGCGTGCGTACTCGACGCAGCGGTGCAGCAGCACCTTGGAGCCGGAGGCGGCGAGCTCCAGCATGTCCTCGAAGGAGATCCAGTCGATCTTCTTCGCCTTCTTCACCACGCGCGGGTCGGCCGTGAAGACACCGTCGACGTCGGTGTAGATCTCACAGACCTCGGCGTCGAGCGCGGCGGCCAGCGCGACGGCGGTCGTGTCCGAGCCGCCACGGCCGAGCGTGGTGATGTCCTTCTTGTCCTGGGACACACCCTGGAAGCCCGCGACGATGGCGATGTTGCCCTCGTCCAGGGCGGTACGGATGCGGCCCGGCGTGACATCGATGATGCGCGCTTTGTTGTGGACCGAGTCGGTGATGACACCGGCCTGGCTGCCCGTGAACGACTGGGCCTCGTGGCCCAGGTTTTTGATCGCCATGGCCAGCAGGGCCATGGAGATCCGCTCCCCGGCGGTCAGCAGCATGTCGAACTCACGCCCGCCCGGAATCGGGGATACCTGCTCGGCGAGATCGATCAACTCGTCCGTCGTGTCGCCCATCGCGGAGACCACGACGACCACCTGGTGGCCGTTCTTCTTGGCTTCCACGATTCGCTTGGCGACGCGCTTGATGCCTTCGGCATCGGCAACGGAGGAGCCTCCGTACTTCTGCACGACAAGGCCCACGTGCGCTCCTCGGTCAGTCTCTGCCGCAGTCATTACTGCGGTCGGCTCAGTCTAACGAGCGGCCCGGAATCGCCGACCGTATATCGCATCCTGAGATGTCCCGCTCAGGACGTGATCACGGCCGCGGAACCCGGGCCGCCCGTGGAGGACCGCATGCCCGGGAGGGGCGGGGGTACGCGGGTGAGGGCGAAGGTGTGCGCGGGCTCACAGCGTGTCGGCGGGTGTCACCAGGAGCTCCCCGGGGGCCGTACGTGCAGCAGGTGCAACGTGAAGGGGTGCTCGTCCCCCAGCGCCCGTACGGCGTCGGCGACCACCGCGTCGAAGTCGGCCACCGCCCGCTCGACCTCCCCCACCGCCTCGTAGAGCTGGACGAGGTTGAGCCGGGAGGTGAGCGTCTCCGGGTGGTCCGGACCGAGCAGCCGTACGCGCTCGGCGAGCGTCCCCTCGTGCAGGGCGATGGCCTGCTCCAGGCGCCCCGCGTCCTGGTAGGCGACGCCCAGGTTGTTCCGGACCCGCAGGGTGTCGGGATGGGCGGGGCCCCGCAGCCGCTCCAGCCCGGCGAGCGCCGTGCGGAGCAGGGTGACCGCGCCGTCGTCATCGCCCATGTGCCGCAAGGTGACCGCGAGCCGGCCACGGGCCAGATGCGTCTCGGCCCGGTCCTCGCCGAGCACCCGTTCCAGATCGGCGACGACCCGCTCCTGGAGGTCGGCCGACGCCCACAGCTCCCCTGCGAGGGCCCAGCACTCGGCGATGCCCTCGCGGCTGCACACGGTCTGCGGGTGGTCCTCGCCCAGCAACCGCTCCCGGCTCGCGACGGCCCGGTCGAACCAGTGCACCGCCCGCTGCGAGTCGCTGTGCTCCTTCAGGAACCAGGCCGCCCGGTCCACCAGCTCAGCCGTACGCACCGTGTCGGCCGCCGGGTCGACCTGATCGACGTACGTCTCGACGTGCGGAAACAGCTCGCGCCACGCCCGCCACTCCGCCGCACCCCTGCCACGCTGGGGCACGACCGCCGTCAGCGCCTCCTCCGCCAGGGCGCGGGCCGCGTCGATGTCCTCGGCGCGCCGGTGCGGATCGTTCGCGTCGGGCGTGCGCGCGACGGCCTGCACGAGCCGGTGTACGGAGACGGCCCGGTCCTCGTGCAGCGTCACCATGCTGTGCGTGGCGAGCCGCCCGACGGCAAGCCGCACGAAGAGCGGGGGGCCGAGCCGGTCGAGCAGCTGCCGGGGGATCCGGTCGGGCCCCCACCAGGCGAGGACGCGCAGGATGGTCCCGGTGAGCGCATCGGCGGCGACGAGCCGGTCGAGGGTGAGGCGCCAGGTCCAGGCGACGGCGTGCTCCGCCGGGTACTGCGTCAGCTGGTCGAGGTACTCGCCCGGTGTCGTACGGGTCTCGGCGCAGTAGGCGGCGGCCTGGGCGACGGCGAGGGGCAGGTGCCCGAGGGTCGCGCAGAGGGTCCGCACGGGGGCGGTGTCCCGGGCCGCGAGGCCGGTGACGGCACGGGTGAACATCTCGTACGAGTCGTCCACGTCGGGCACGGTCAGGGCCAGCACCTCGGCGAGTCCGTGCCAGCCGCCCGCCTGCCGGGTCGTGATCAGGATCCTGCCGCGCCGGGCGACCCGCGAGAGGAGGGCCTCGACGTCGGCGGCCTCGGTGACGTTGTCGAGCACGAGCAGCCACCCGTCGTGCGTGGCCAGCCACTGCAACGCCCGCTCGCGCAGGGCCTCTTGGGGCAGTAGTCCTGCCAGCCGCTCGCCCTCCGCGACGTCACCAGGATCCGGCCGCCGTCGCCCGCACGGGCCAGCAGGGGGCGGAGGTCCGACGGGGTCGAGACGTTGTCCAGGACCAGGAGCCAGCCCTCGTGGGTCGCCAGCCACTGCAACGCCCGTTCACGCAGCGCGTCCTCGGGCAGTACGCCCACCACCGCCGGCTGCATCGCCCGCGCCAACTCCGCCAGGCCCGCGTCGAGTTCGGCCGGGGTCTCGGCCGTGATCCACCAGACCACCGTGTGGTCGGCCACCCGGTCCGCCGCCCACCGTGCCGCCAGCGTCGACTTGCCTATGCCTCCCAGGCCGCAGATGACCTGGATCCCCTCGCCTTCGTCCAGCAAGGTCAGTTCGCGGGCCCTGCCCACGAATAACTTCGTGCGCTCCGGGAGATGGACCAGCCCCTCCGGGGCGACCGTCAGCGCCTCCGCCGGCAGCAGCGTCGCGCGCTCGACCTGCGTGACGTGATCGCCCGTGTTGACGCGGCCGATCCCCCCGCCGGCCGCCACCGACCGTTCGCCGGACGCCTCCGTCATCGACCTACGGCTACTTCTTCAGGCCCAACCCCAGCGGACCCGCGATCTCCTCCGCCATCACCCGGCCCGCCTCCTCCGCCAGGGCGTCCTCCGTCAGGTCCTCGTCCGTGTCCAGGCCGTCGAGGGCCGCCAGGGGCTGGTCGAGGCGGACGTGGGCGACGAGGGACTGCAACGCCCGCAACGTCGCCGAGGCCGTCGGGCCCCAGTTGGAGAAGTACGAGAACTGCCACCACCACAGCGCCTCGCTCGTACGCCCCGCCCGGTAGTGGGCCAGGCCGTGCCGGAGGTCGGCGACGATGTCGGCGAGGTTGTCGGAGATCCGGGCCGGTACGGGCGCCTTGCGCGGCTCGTACGGGTCGAAGACCTCGGAGAAGACGTCCACCGGCTCCAGCATCACCGCGAAGCGCTCGCGCAGGTCGTCCATGTCCGGCTCCGGGCCCGTGTCGGGCTCGTACCGCTCGTCCGGGAGGATGTCCTCGTGCGCGCCGAGACGGCCGCCCGCGAGCAGCAGCTGTGAGATCTCCAGGAGCAGGAAGGGCACCGCACTGTCGGGCTCGTCGCCCTTGGCGACTTCCGTGGTCGCCACGATGAAGGATTCGATCGAGTCGGCGATCTGGACGGCGAAGTCGTCCGGGTCCTGCGTGATCGCGTGCAGTGTGGCGTCAGACATCGCGGGTGCCTCCTCCGTGGGGCGCGGGCGCGCGAACCCTGTCGTCATACATCTAGCAGTCGCCGCCCCTCGAAGGCACGCCCCAGGGTGACCTCGTCGGCGTACTCCAGATCGCCGCCGACCGGCAGGCCGCTCGCGAGCCGCGTGACCTTCATACCCATGGGCTTGATCATCCGCGCCAGGTACGTCGCGGTGGCCTCGCCCTCGAGATTCGGGTCGGTCGCCAGGATCAGCTCGGTGACCGTCCCGTCCGCGAGCCGCGCGAGCAGCTCCCGGATGCGCAGGTCGTCCGGGCCGACGCCCTCGATCGGGCTGATCGCGCCGCCGAGCACGTGGTAGCGGCCGCGGAACTCACGCGTCCGCTCGATCGCCACGACGTCCTTCGGCTCCTCGACCACGCAGATGACCGACAGGTCCCGGCGCGGGTCGCGGCAGATGTTGCACTGCTCCTGCTGTGCCACGTTGCCGCAGACCGCGCAGAACCTGACCTTCTCCTTGACCTCCAGGAGCGCGTGCGCGAGACGGCGTACGTCGGTCGGCTCGGCCTGGAGGATGTGGAAGGCGATCCGCTGGGCGCTCTTGGGACCGACGCCGGGCAGCCTGCCCAGTTCGTCGATGAGGTCCTGAACCACGCCTTCGTACAACGGAACGCCCTTCTCAGAAGTGCTTGTTTCTTACGGTAGTGGCTGCCGGGGCGCCGCAGTAGCCCAAGCCCCGGAAGCGGCTCGGTGGAGCAAGCCCCGTAAGCGGCTCAGAAGCCCAGGCCCGGCATTCCGCCCAGGCCCTGCGCCAGCGGTCCCAGCTTGTCCTGCTGGAGCTGCTGGGCGTTGTCGTTGGCGGCCTTCACCGCGGCCACGACCAGGTCGGCCAGGGTCTCGCCAAGCTCCTGCAAGGAAGACGCAGCCTCCGGGTCGACCGCCTTGGGGTCGATGACCAGGCCCCGCAGCTCGCCCGAGCCGGTGACCGTCGCCGTCACCAGGCCGCCGCCCGCCTGGCCCTCGACCTCGGTCGCGGCGAGCTCCTCCTGGGCGCGCGCGAGGTCCTGCTGCATCTTCTGGGCCTGCTGGAGGAGCTGCTGCATATTGGGCTGGCCACCACCGGGAATCACGGTCACTCCTGGCATTTCGACGGTATACGGATGACATCCGGACGACTGATGTGACGACTGACGTTCGGTACCGCCGAGCCTACGTGGTCCATGCCCGCCCTGCCGCCACAACTCTTTCGAGTGAGAAACTGCGGGCTCCTCTACCTGATCAAGACCCTCTTGCGGGCGGAAATCCCGGGATTCCGGGCCCACAGCCCACCATTCGGCGGTAGGAAGGGCAGGCACCACGTGCACCGCACGTCACAGAGCGATACCAGCGCTGAGCTGAACAGAGGAGTGCCCCGGTGAGCCAGCAGCCGGAGATGCCGCCGCCGCAGCCGCCGCCCGGGCAGCCGGGACAGCCCGGGCAACCGGGGCAGCCCGGGCAGCCGGGAGAACCGGGCCGGCCCGGGCGGTCCGCCGCGCGCCGCGATCTGACCGGGACGCCGTTCCCGCTCGGCGACTGGGGCGAGCCCGCGGAGCGTCTGGACGAGCTGTACCGCTGGGTCGAGTCCAATGCGCTGCGCACCGCGGAGTGGTACCTCTCCGACCGGGTCTGGAAGCGCCGCTGCGCCCGGGCCCTGCGCATAGGTACGGCTCTGGGCGTCATCGCGGGCGCCGCGCTGCCGCTGCTCGACCTGACCGACGTCGCCCCGGACGGCGCGGCGGGCTGGGGGTACCTGTCGCTGCTGCTCGGCGCGGCCTGCATCGCCTGCGACCGGTACTTCGGCCTCACGTCGGGCTGGATAAGGGACGTCGCGACCGCCCAGGCCGTGCAGCGCCGACTCCAGGCCCTCCAGTTCGACTGGGCGTCGGAGAGCGTACGGGAGGTCCTCGGGCCCACCGAGGGGACCGCGAGCGAGGCGGCGGAGCGGTGCCTGGCGGTGCTGCGCCGGTTCTCCGAGGACGTGACCGAGCTCGTACGGGCGGAGACGGCGGACTGGATGGTCGAGTTCCGTTCCGGCCCGATGCCACTGGCCCTGCAGTCCGTGGGCGCGGGCCCGTCCCGTCCCGAGGGCGGCCACTCCTCGGCCCGCTTCCCGCTCCCGCCGGGCACCCGCCCCAACATGCCGAGGCAGCGCCCGCCCGAGCCGCGCTGACCGTACGTACACGAATACGCAGAAGGGCGCTCCCGTACCCCGGGGCGCCCTTCCGTCCGTTCGATCGTCCGGCGGCGTCAGCTCAGGATGATCATCGAGCCCTGGCTCAGGCTCCGGGTCGCCGCCGCGTGCAGCCCCAGCCACACATGACGCTCGCGCGCGAACGGACTGTCGTCGTACGCGATCGGCCGGGCCGGCTCCTCCAGGGAGGTCGGCCGCTCCGGCGGCAGGGGCGCGGCGGGCGGGTTGGCCGGGTCGATCCCGATCGCGGGCGCGACGAACTCCAGTTCCCGCAGCAGCCCGTGCGAGGAGCCCAGCGGGCCGCCGCCCTCCAGGAGTTCGTCGGTGGAGAGGGGGGCCGGGAAGTCCACGGGGACGTACGCCCCGGCGTGGTCGTAGTGCCAGACGAGGTGGGACTGCTGCGCCGTCGACTCGAACATCTCCAGGAGCTGTTCGTAGTCCCCGCCGAGCTCGTCGACCGGCTCGACGGGCAGGCCGCACAGGTGCAGCAGGTAGGCGCGGCGCAGGAAGTGCAGGGCGTCGTAGTCGAACCCGGCGACGGGCGCGACGTCACCGGAGAGCCCCGGCATGTAGGCGTACACGGGGACGGTGGGCAGACCGGACGCGGTCAGGGCGCTGTCGTAGGCGGCGATCTCTTCGGCGAAGGGATTGTCGGGGCTGTGGCACAGCACGTCGACCAGAGGGACCAGCCACAGGTCACAGGCCAAGGGACGCTCGCTCTCCGTCAGTTGCAGGGACGGCCAGGGTAGTCGGCGCGGTCCGCGCCGCACACCCGGTGGGGACCTGCCCCTCCGGGCCCCGCCCGACACACCCACACCGGAGGTTCCGGTCGGTCCCGTCAGGAGGTCCGGGCCTCCAGGCGGTCCGCCCACGCCAGGCACTGCCGGTTGTACGCCTGCATGACCCCGGCCGCCGCGTCCGCGTCGCCGAGGGTCAGGGCATCGACCAGCTCCACGTGTTCGCTCCAGAGCCAGCCGAGGACGTCCCGGTCGGCGCGCAGGTGCGGCACGGAGAACACCCAGGCCTGGACGCGCAGCCGGTGCAGGAAGTCGGCGATGTAGTCGTTGTCGGAGACCAGCCGGGCCAGCTCGCGCCAGTAGCGGATGTCGTACCCGATGAGGATCTCCAGGTCCCCGGCGCGGGCCGCGCGGGCCGCCGCCTCGCCCCGGCGCCGTACGGAGACCAGCGCGACGCCGCGGGAGACGTCGGGGCCCGGCGGCTGGGCGACGGGGTCGTGGCGGCGGAAGATGCCGTCCACGACGAGCCTGCGGGCCTCGACCATGCCGCGGTAGTCGGCGACCGTGAACTGGTGCACGCGGAAACCGCGGTGCTGGTCGGAGTCGAGGAGGCCCTGCGCGGAGAGGTCGACGAGGGCTTCGCGGACCGGGGTCGCGGAGACGCCGTACTGCTCGGCGATCTGCTTGACGGTGAATTCCTCGCCGGGGACCAGACGCCCAGCGAGCACTTCGTCACGGAGCGCGTCCGCGATCTGCCGCCGCAGGGTGTTGCGGGTGACAGCTCCGCTCGCGGGCATTGGTCGGCCCCCTCCGTCCGGCTCTGGGACACCCTAGACCAGACGGAGGGTTCGGCTCCGTGACGATTCTTACCCGGTCTTACCCGGCATCCGTCACGCGGTGTGCTCGTCGGCCACGGTCAGCGCCGCGTCGAGGGCGGCGAGGCCCTCCTTGGCCTCCGCCTCGGAGACGTTGCAGGCGGGGACGGCGTGGGTGCGGTTCATGTTGATGAACGGCCACAGGCCGTGCTTCTTGGCCGCCGCGCCGAAGGCCGCCATGGGGGCGTTGGCCTCGCCGGTCGCGTTGTACGGGACGAGCGGCTCGCGGGTCTCCTTGTCCTTGACCAGGTCGAGCGCCCAGAACGTGCCCATGCCGCGGACCTCGCCGACGGACGGGTGGCGCTCGGCGAGGTCGCGCAGGCCGGGGCCGAGGACGGTCTCGCCGATGTGGGCGGCGTGCTCGACGACCTTCTCGTCCGCCATGACCTGGATGGTCGCGACGGCGGCGGCGCAGGCGAGCGGGTGACCGGAGTAGGTCAGCCCGCCGGGGAAGGGGCGCTTGTCGAAGGTCGCGGCGATCTTCTCGCTGATCGCGACGCCGCCGAGGGGCACGTAACCGGAGTTCACGCCCTTGGCGAAGGTCAGCAGGTCGGGCACGACGTCGAAGTGCTCGGCGGCGAACCACTTGCCGGTGCGGCCGAAGCCCGCCATGACCTCGTCGAGGACGAAGACGATGCCGTACTTGTCGCAGATCGCGCGGACGCCGGCGAGGTAGCCGGGCGGCGGGGTCATGATGCCGGCGGTGCCGGGGACGGTCTCCAGGATGATCGCGGCGATGGTGCCGGGGCCCTCGAAGGCGATGGTGTCTTCGAGGTGCGTGAGGGCGCGCTCGCACTCCTGCGCCTCGTTCTCGGCGTAGAAGGCCGAGCGGTACAGGAACGGCGCCCAGAAGCGCACGACGCCCGCGGAGCCGGTGTCGGAGGCCCAGCGGCGCGGGTCGCCGGTCAGGTTGATCGCGGTGGAGGTGGCGCCGTGGTACGAGCGGAAGGCGGAGAGCACCTTGTGGCGGCCGGTGTGCAGCCGGGCCATCCGTACGGCGTTCTCGACGGCCTCGGCGCCGCCGTTGGTGAAGAAGATCTTGTCCAGGTCGCCGGGGGTGCGCTCGGCGATGAGGCGTGCGGCCTCGGAGCGGACGTCGATGGCGAAGGCGGGCGCGAAGGTGGTGAGCTTCGCGGCCTGCTCCTGGATGGCGGCGACGACGCGGGGGTGCTGGTAGCCGATGTTGGTGTAGACGAGGCCGCTGGTGAAGTCGAGGTAGCGGTTGCCGTCGTAGTCCCAGAAGTACGAGCCCTCGGCGCCGGCGACGGCGAGCGGGTCGATCAGGCCCTGGGCGGACCAGGAGTGGAACACGTGCGCACGGTCTGCGGCCTTCACGGCCGCGCCGGCGGCGGGATCGGGTACGACATGAGGGGTCATGCGTCCAGGGTAGGTACGCGCAGGTCGGAGCGGCCATGACCATCTTGTCCACCGAGACCGGGGACGACGCGACAGGTTGCCCCACAACGAGGGGCATTGACAGCAAGCTGTCGTCATGACAGGCTGCTGTCATAACCAAGGAGGCCGCAATGACCCGCACCGTGCACCTCGCCGTATACGACACCCTCGCCGACTGGGAGACCGGGCACGCCACCGCCTGGCTCGCCAGGGCCGGGCATGAGATCCGTACCGTCGGTCCCGTCGCCGACAAGGCCGTCACGACCATCGGCGGGACGCGGATCCTGCCCGACCTCGGGCTCGACGAGCTCGAACCCGACGACAGCGCGCTCCTCATCCTCCCCGGCGCCGACCTCTGGGACACGACCGACGACCTCGCCCCCTTCGCCGCCGCCGCCCGCCGGTTCCTCGACGCCGGCGTGCCCGTCGCCGCCATCTGCGGCGCCACCGCCGGACTGGCCCGCGAGGGGCTGCTCGACGACCGCCCCCACACCAGCGCCGTCTCGTTCTACCTGGCCGCGACCGGCTACAAGGGCGGCGACCACTACGTCGACGCCGACGCCGTCACCGACGGCGACCTGATCACCGCCGGGCCCACCGAACCCGTCGCCTTCGCCCGCGAAGTCCTGGGGAAGATGGGCGCCTTCGAGGGCGCCAAGCTCGACGCCTGGTACCGGCTCTTCCACGACTCCGACCCCACCGCCTACGAGGAGCTCAACTCTTGAGCCGTGAACAACAGGACGCGCTCTCCCGTACCGCCCTCGGCGTCTTCCGGCTCAACGGGCAGTTCCTCGGCCTCTCCGAGGAGCTGGCCCGCCCCGCCGGCCTGACCGCCGCCTGGTGGCAGGTCCTCGGCGCCGTACTGCACACACCCCAGCCCGTCGCCGGGATCGCCCGCGCCATGGGCATCACCCGCCAGAGCGTCCAGCGGATCGCCGATCTGCTGGTGGAACGTGGGCTCGCCGTGTACGAGGTCAACCCCGCCCACCGCCGCGCCAAGCTCCTCGCCCCCACCCCCGAGGGCCGCGCCGCCATCCAGCGCATCGAACCCGGCCACGCGGACCTGGCCGCCCGCCTCACCCACCAACTCGGCGGCCTGGAGGCCTTCGAGGAGACCGTACGAGTCCTGGAGCGGCTCTCCAGAGCGCTGGAGGAGCTGGAGGCCGTCCAGGAAGAACGCGCGGCCCCGGGAACCCCGACCTAGCACGGTGATGTTGCCCCCGTCCCTTGACGGCAGGAAGGCGCGTGATGAATTCCCATCGGCTACGGCTGCGCAGGGCCTGTGCGCGTCGCAGCGGCAAGTGTGCTCGTCCTACCGGCAGCGGCGGGCACCGCGTACGGAACGGCTCCGGCGGTGTCCCCGACGGCCATCGGCGAAGCCCCCGTCCCCGCCCCGCACACCGACGACGGCGAGTTCCCCGAACTGACACCGGCCGTCGCCGCGCGGATCGACAAGGTCGTACAGCACACCATGCGCGAGACCCAGGTGCCCGGCGTCATCGTGGGCCTGTCGGCCCCCGGCAAGGGCAGCTACGTGAAGGCGTTCGGCGTCGCCGACAAACAGACCGGCGCGGCCATGACCCCCGATCTCTACATGCGCATCGGCAGCGTGACCAAGACGTTCACCGTCACCGCGCTGCTGCGCCTGGACGACACCATCGACCGGTACGTCTCCGGTGTCCCGAACGGCGAGCGCATCACCCTGCGTCAACTGGCCGGCATGCGCAGCGGCCTGTACAACTACGCCGACGATCCGGACTTCAACAAGCAGCTCGACACGCTCCCCACCAAGCCCTTCACGCAACAGGAGCTGCTCGACTACTCGTTCAAGCACGGCGTGCAGTTCGCACCCGGCACGCAGTTCGAGTACGCCAACACCAACCTGATCCTCATCGGGCAGGCGATCGAGAAGGCCACCGGCCGACCGCTCCAGGACGTCATGGAGGACCAGGTCCTGGAACCCGCAGGGCTGAGCCGCACGACCTTCCCGACCACCCCGGAGTTCCCCGAACCGCACGCGCACGGCTACACCGAGCAGACGACCTCCGGCGAGATCGAGGACGCCACGGACCTGAACCCCTCCTGGGGCTGGGCCGCCGGCGCCATCATCTCCGACCTCCAGGACCTGCGCAGTTGGGCCCGGACCCTCGCCACCGGCACGCTCCTGACGCCCGAGACCCAGGCGGAACGCCTGGACACGCAGCCCATCGGCATCCCCAACGCCTCCTACGGCCTCGGCATCTTCGACGTCAACGGCTGGATCGGCCACGACGGCTCCACCCTCGGTTACGAGAGCCTGGTCGTCTACCTCCCCGAGGCAGAGGCGACCCTGGTCATCCTCCTCAACACCGACGTCCTGACCGAAGGCAAGGAGCCGAGCGCCTTCCTCGGCCAGGCGGACGCCGGTCGCGCCGGTGCGGTGACGCGTATCCCGCCGTCGGCCCGCCCCATCAGGCCGACGGCGAAAGGATGTCGGCGAACACGATCAGGGCAGCGGTCGGGCCGTACTTCTCCGCCTTCTCCTGCTTGTATTTGCCGCTCCGTACGAGAACCTCATTGATCTTGATCTTTGTGCCGAGGGGGAAGGTCATCTCAGCCTCGGACTTGTTGTTCTTACCGAGCTCCCTGCCCATGTGCACGTCCGGCAGCCCGAACTCCCAGATGATCTCTTTCCCTTGCACGTACGTGTGGGTCAGCGGATCGCCATAGGTGGTCGACAGGATCGCCGGCCATTCGATCGTCTGGTTCAGCGAGACGCGTCCGCCGTCCGGGTGCTTCTCCTGTTGCTTCAGGATTCCGCCGAACGACTCGTACGCGTGCTTGCTGTCGCCACGCAGCACGTTCCCCTCCGCGTTCGCGGGCGGCTGCGGGAAGTCGGCCCACACGCGGTCGATCCGGGCGAAGATGTCGAAGGTGTTCGCGAGGTGCTGCGCGTCCCAGCCCTCCACGGTGTCCTCGGTCGCCAAGCCCCGCTCAACGGCGACTCGGCGCCATTCCACGAGCAGTGGGCCCTTCTTCGACTCGTAGGAGAACGTGGGGTCCTTGATCTCGGAGGGGCTGTATCCGACGTTCTCGAGGGCCACCAGCATCGGATTTATTCGGCGGTAGTCAGCACTGAGGTAGTTCTCGCCGAGGTCCATGTCGGCCTGCTTCTGCTTGGCGGCGACGACCGCCGGATCCAGCTCCTGCGCGCGACTGGCCTCATATTCCGCGCGGGACGCCGCGCGGCCCTCCTCAGTTCCCCAAGATTTGTCCGAGGTGGACGCGCGAGGCTTCTTCTCTTCCGGGTTGCTGGGCGCGATCAGATAGGAACCGAAGCCGAAACTCTGGATCGTGTAGCCGTCCTTGTCCCCGCCGTCCTCGTGCTTGACGACTTTTGTCCCCTTCGCGAGCCCCTTCGCCAGAACGCGCTGCACGGGCGCCTCCGCCTGGGTGGCCGCCGGCGTTTCGGGGGCGACGGAACGCTGGACATCGGACGACTGCGGTGCCGGACGACTCATCACCGCATGGGCGTTGGCCTCGGCCTCGCGTTCGAAGCGGTCGGACGGGTCGGAGACCTTCAGTCCGCTGCCGTTGTCCGTGCCGGTGACGGGGCCTTGGCGTTGCTGGATGACATGGGTGAGTTCGTGGGCGAGGGTGTGCGCGTCGCCGCCGCCGTCGCCGATGACGACGTGGCTGCCGGAGGTGTAGGCACGGGCACCGACCTCGGCGGCGGAGGCCTTCGCGGCGCCGCCGGTGTGGATGCGGACGTCGGAGAAGTCGGCACCGAGGCGGGATTCCATGTCCGTACGGGTGGACGTGTCCAGGGGCCGACCGGGCGCGCGCAGGACATCGTGGACGGCGGAGCGCTGCACGGCGGGGGGAGCGGTGCCCTCGTGGCCGCAGCCGGCGCCGTGCCGGTGCTCCTCCTGGGCCATGCCATGGCCGGCCTGGCGGAGCATCTGGACCACCGCCGCGTTACCCACGGTGCCCTGCAGTGCGTGCAGCCCCTGCTGCGCGGCCGACACGTCCTTCGTCGAGACGGGGGCCTGTTTCGGGCTCCGCTCGTCACCCTTCCTGTCGTTGCCCTGACTCCGCACTGAGCACATCCCTACGTCAAACGTCGCGAACTTCCTTGATACACGGGCGTGGCACTCCACCGCGCCCGTTGCGGGGGCAGACCTTGGAGCCCGATCGGGCAAGGGCGGTCACCCGTCGACCCGCGTGAGCACCTCCGTGCACGCGCTCCGCAGCAGCAGGGTGTGCACGAACCGGTCCGGCTCCGTCGGCGGGAACCGCCACGACAGCGGCCAGGTCCGCCCCGTCAACGCCGGCACCGGTACGTAACCCACGTGAGCCGGACCGGAAGTGAAGCGGACCGCACCCCTGGGCCAGGACCGGTGCGCGGTCGTACCGGGCGGCACCAGGAAGTAGACCCCGCGCCTGCCGTTCGCCTCGATGACGACGGGCCCCGGATCGCCACCGGTGAGCAGCTCCAGACGGTCCGCGAGACGGCGCCCGTCCTCACCGTCCACGCGAACGGCGTCGAATTGTACGCCCGCCTTGCGGAGTTGGAATCCCGAATGAGGAATCCAGCACATGTTTGCCGCGCGATTATCTGAATTCACGGGGACATTCTCGCGCGTCACCGCTAGCGTTTTCCACGACTGAGAGGACGCGTCGGCAACCCCTCGACCTGCGCCAACGCCCCTTGCAATCAGTCGAATTCGGCGGGGAGCAGTTGAGACCGGTTGAGTCCGGTTGAGTTCGAATGGGGAGCGCTATGGCGCAAGCGGAGAACAAGGAAACAGTGGGCCCTGCGGCGCGGATGGTGGCAGCCGTGGCGAAGAGAATGCGGCTGCGAAAAGGACTGACGCAGGAACAGCTCGGCACCCGCATGGGGTACACGGGCGCGGCGATCAGCGCGATGGAGCGGCTGGTGCATCCGGTGAGCGACGAGATGATGGTCAAGCTGGAGGAGGAACTGGGCGACAGGACGGGCATCTTCGAGGAGATGCGGGAGCTCGTACGGCTGGAGAAGCTGCCGGAGCAGTTCCGCGGGTACGCGCCGATCGAGCAGAAGGCGGTGGCACTGTGTCTGTACGCGAGCCACGTCGTGCACGGCCTCTTCCAGACGGAGGCGTACGCGCGGGCCCTGATCGCGGGCGGGCACCCGGAACCCACCCCGGAACGGACCGAGGAACTGGTCGTCGGTCGGATCGCACGGAAGACGCTGTTCGACCGCAAGCCGGTGTGCGAGATCGAGCTGATCCTCGACGAGTCGGTACTGCGGCGGCCAATCGGGAGTGAGGAGATCATGCGGGAGCAGTTGGCCTACCTGGCGGAGTGCGCGCGGAAGAGTAACGTGAACCTTCAGGTGCTGCCGGTGGACGCCGGGCTGGAGGGCCATTACGCGGGCGATCGGGGCAACCTGGAGATCGTTGAAACCGCGGCCCACGACCACGTGTCCTACCTGGAGATGCAGAGGGAGAGCCTTCTGATCACCGACCGGGCGAAGGTCAGTTCGCACAGGCAGCAGTATGCGAAGATCCGGGCACAGGCCCTGGATCCGCGCAGGTCGCTGGGCGTCATCGAGGAGTTGGCGGGAGTACAGAGATGAGCGACACCCTGCACTGGTTCAAGTCCAGCTACAGCGACAGCAGCGGCGGAAGCTGCATCGAAGTCGCCTTCGACTGGTACAAGTCCTCCTACAGCGACAGTGGCGGCGGTGACTGCGTCGAAGTAGCCACCTGCCCCCACTCCGTCCACCTCCGTGACTCCAAGGTCACCGACGGCCCCACCTTCGCCGTCGCGCCGGCCACCTGGAGCGCGTTCCTGGACTGGCAGGACTGAACGACGTACGACGATTCCCGGGGCCCTCCGCCGAGGGTCCCGGGAACCGCCATGTCCGTACGCCGTACGGGGCGATCAGCAGTACAGGTTCGCGCCCGTCGGTACGCCCAGGATCTGGGCGAACTGCTGGTACTTGGTGACCCGGCTCTGGACCTGCGCCGGGTTCTTGCCGTCGCATTCCAGCGAGCCGTTGATCGAACGGATCGTCTGGCCGAAGCCCGCGCCGTTGACCATGGCGTTGTGGCCGGTCATCGTGCCGGGGCCGTTCTGGGTGTTCCAGTACCAGAGGCCGGTCTTCCAGGCGACGGCCGCGTCGCGCTCGACGCGGTACGGGTCGCTCAGGAGGTTGATGCCGAGGGCGTCACCCGCGGCCTTGTAGTTGAAGTTCCAGGAGAGCTGGATGGGGCCGCGGCCGTAGTACGCCGCCTGGCCCGCGGGGCAGCCGTAGGGCTGGCTGCTGTCGCAGTAGTGCGGGTAGTTGGCCGTGTTCTGCTCCACGATGTGGACCAGACCGCCGGTCTCGTGGTGGACGTTGGCGAGGAACGCCGCGGCCTCCTGCTTCTTCACCGTGTCGCTGCCGGTGTTGGCGAACGCGGGGTAGGCACTGAGGGCGGCCGTGAGACCGCTGTACGTGTAGAACGAGTTCCGGCTCGGGAACATCTGGTTGAACTGGGCCTCGGAGAC
The DNA here is from genome assembly GCF_032436795.1 of Streptomyces sp. P9(2023). Classification (NCBI taxonomy): domain Bacteria; kingdom Bacillati; phylum Actinomycetota; class Actinomycetes; order Kitasatosporales; family Streptomycetaceae; genus Streptomyces; species Streptomyces sp. P9(2023). The sequence continues at coordinate 5,416 of NZ_JAUPWM010000045.1, read as the reverse complement.
GACGAATCCGGACGGCTGCGGCGGGTTCGTACCGCCGCCGCCGCACGCGCCCTCGTCGCGCCAGACGTCCGCGGAGCCCGGACGCTCGTTCTGGGTCCACCACTTGGCGAACCAGTTGCGGCCGTTGTACGAGGCGGTCATGCCGTTCGTGTAGACGCTGGAGGAGCTCCAGGCGCCGACGCAGGCGGGGGCCGCGCCGGCGGTGGTGGCGGGGACGATGACGGCCAGACCGACGGCCGTGAGAAGTGCGGACAGGAGTATGAGCAGTCGTCGCATGATGCGCTCGCCCTTCCGTGGGGGAACGCCAGCGAAGCGTCTTTGGTCTGAACCTGTCAAGGTCTAGACCAGCAATTGGGACACCGGCACGGTGAACGCGACGAAGGCGCCGAACACCCAGTGGTGTTCGGCGCCTTCAGGCGCGTACGGTCTCCTCGGTCAGATCATCAGCACGATGCGGCCCGGCCGGTGTCCCGCCTCCGCCCTGCGGTGCGCCTCCGCGACCTCCTCCAGGGGCATGACGTCCGCCACCCGGGTGACCAGCTCGCGGGCCGCCACCTTCTCCAGGGTCTCCTTGAGCCGGGCGGCGTCCGGCCTGCCCAGGACGGTCTCCACCCGGATGTTCCGTTCGGGCGCCGGCGCGCGGTCGGCGACGAGCGCGACGAAGGCGCCGCCGTCCTTCACCGTCGCCAGCAGCGGGGTGCCGTGGAACGCGCCGTCGAAGACGGCGTCCACCCGCTCCGGGACCGCTTCGACCACCCGCCCGATGATCTCGTCGTGGGTACCCCGCTCGACGCTGTGCTCGGCGCCGAGGACCTTCAGCTCGTTCTGGTCGCCCTCGTGGGCGATGGCCACGACCCGGATCCCGGCCGCTGCGGCGAACTGGACCGCGAAGCGGCCCACCACCCCGCTCGCCCCGGAGACGAGCAGCGTCGCCCCCGCCGGGAGCGCGAGCTCGTCCAGGCCCCGCTGGGCGGTGGCGGCGGCCAGCGGGACGGAGGCGGCCACGGTGAAGTCCACGTCGTCCGGGATCGGGGCCAGCCAGTCCGGGGCGGACCAGATGACCTCGGCGTACGTGCCCTCGCCGGTCAGCTCCTCGAACCAGGGGACGAAACCGGCCACCCGGGTCCCCTCCGGCAGGCCGGGCACCGGATCGACCAGCCGGCCCGCGAAGTCCGTACCGAGGACGAACGGGGGCCGCAGCGGACCGACGACGTCCGCGTATCGGCCGGCCCGGATCCGCAGGTCGGCCTGATTGACCCCGGCCGCCTTCAGCTTTACCCGGACCATTCCGGGCCGCTCACCGGCCTCGGGTTCCGGCCGGCGGGCCATTCTCAGGACCTCAGGGCCGCCGTAGGCGGTCACTTCGACGACACGCATGGGGTTCCTCTCCGCCTGGCCCCCTCGTGGCCATTACACCCACGGTCCACACCCCCGGCAACCGTTGTTCGGCCAACCCGTGCGCGCCGTGCCGATCGACCCGTCGTCACCTGAACGAAGGGAGAACTCCTGGTGGCGGGAAGCGACCTCCCGTACCGGACCGCACACACGTCCGTACCGTCCCTTCCGTGGACTGGGTAACCGCCGAGAACGTCATCGCCGTGGTCACCGCGCTCCTCGGTGTCCTCGTCTCCGCCGGTGTGGTCGCGTACGAGCGGTTCCTCCAGCGGGGCAGGAGGCTGGGGTACCGCGTCCAGCTGAACACGCCCCTGCGCGAGGCGGACGAGAACGTCGGCGACCTGACCCTGCGGGATGGCGACATCGGCGCCGCCAACGGCTCCACCCTCGTCCTGATCCGGATCGAGAACGACGGCGCCCGCGACATCGGCCAGGCGGACTACGAGCAGTCCGACGTGTTCGAGGGGCTCAAGGTCTCCTTCGACGGCAAGACCGTGCAGGCCGTCGTCGCGACCGTGCCCCGCGTCTTCCCCCGGGTCAGGCGCCACCTGGCGGTGGCACCCGGGCTGCGCAAGGAGAACGACGCCGTCCTGATGCCCAAGGTGTCGCTGGCGCGCGGGAGCTACTTCAAGCTGCTCGTGCAGCTCTCGGACCGGGTGGCCGAGGACGAGATCGAGCTCGCCAGGACGCTCAAGGAAACCGAGATCCACCGGAACCACAGCCGGAGCGTCGACGACAAGACGCCGACGTTCAGCCCCGCCGCCCGGAACATCGCCCTCGTCCTCGCCGCCTGCGTGGTCACCCTCGCCACCATCATCGTCGCCCGCGACAACCCGCCGCCGATCGGCTGCGCCAAGGGCACCCTCAAGGTGACCGGCTCCACCGCGTTCGCCCCGGCGATGCGCCAGCTGAAGACGAAGTACGAGGAGGACTGCGAGGGGGCCACGATCACGGTGGAACCGCACGGCTCGACGGCCGGGATACGGGAGCTGGCCACGGCCGGCGAGGCGAGCGGGTCCGGCGGGTCCGGCGGGACCGGCGGCTCGCCCGCGATCGTCGCGTTCTCCGACGGGCGCAAGCCCGGGGGCTTCCCGCAACTGCGCGAGAACATGGTCGCGGTCTCGCTCTTCACGCTCGTCCTCAACGACAGGACCCCGGTCGAGAACCTCTCCGTCGACCAGATCCGCCGCCTCTACAGCGGCGAGATCGACAACTGGAACCAGCTCCCGGGCGGCCCGAACCTCCCCGTGCTGCTGATCAGCCGGGACGCCAACTCCGGTACCCGCGAGGTCTTCCAGCGCCGGGTCCTGGGCCGCAACGAGCCCGCGAACTCCTCCCGGGACTGCGAGAACCGGGACGACCGTACGGCCCCGGTCACCCGCTGCGAACTCGACAGCACCGCCCAGGTGCTGGCGATGGTGGCCCGGCTGCCCGGCGCCATCGGGTACACCGAACTCCGCGCGGTGAGCGGGCAGAAGGGCCTGCACAAGGTGGCCATCGACGGCCGCGTACCGAACGTGGACGAGCTCGGCGCGTCCACGTACCCGTACCGGGAGATCGAGTACGCCTACACCTGGGGCGAGCCCCCGGCCGACTCGCTGACCTCCAGTTTCCTCACGTACATCCGGCAGGGGCGGGGCCAGGACGTCGTCCGCGGCCAAGGCCACCTGCCGTGCGCGACACCCAAGGGTCTGCGGATCTGCGGCGAAGGATGACGACACCGGCACCCGATGGTCTGGCATCCTCTCTGGTCGTGGAGCCTTTGAACGCGGAAGACCCGGTCAGCGTCGGGCCGTTCCGGCTGCTCGGACGCCTTGGCGCGGGCGGGATGGGCCGGGTGTTCCTGGCGCGCTCGTCGGGCGGCCGGACGGTCGCGGTGAAGGTGGTGCACGCGGAGCTGGCGGCGCAGGACGAGTTCCGGCGCCGGTTCGCCCGCGAGGTCGCCTCCTTGGAGCGGGTCGGCGGCACGGGTACGACCCCGGTGCTCGGCTCGGACACGACGGCCGAGGCGCCCTGGGTGGCGGTCGGCTACGTCCCCGGGCCGTCGCTGCGGGCCGTGGTGGGCGAGGAGTTCGGGCCGTTGCCGCCCGCGACCGTACGTACGCTCGCCGCCGGGACGGCCCGCGCGCTCACCCATGTGCACGAGGCCGGGCTCGTCCACCGCGATCTGAAGCCGTCCAACGTGCTGCTCACGGTCGACGGCCCGCGGCTCATCGACTTCGGCATCGCGCGGGCCGTGGAGACGGTCACCGACGGCGGACTGACCAGCACCGGCGCGCTGGTCGGCTCGCCCGGCTTCATGTCCCCCGAGCAGGTGCGCGGCGAGAAGCTGACGGCCGCGTCGGACATCTTCTGCCTCGGTTCGGTCCTCGTGTACGCGGCGACCGGCCGCTCCCCCTTCGGTACGGCGGACAGCGGCGTCCACGCCACGATGTTCCGCATCGCCCACGACGAACCGGACCTGACGGACCTCCCGGCCGAGCTGAGCGGCCTGGTCCGGGCCTGCCTCGCCAAGGACCCGGCGCGCCGGCCCTCGGCCGCCGAGCTCGTCGAGACGATCACGGTCTCCGACCCGTGGCTCCCGGCGGACGTGCTGGCCCGGCTCGGCCGGCACGCGGCACGGATCCTGGAGGCGGAACCGACGACTTCCGCTGCGGGCCCGGACGACCCGACCCCCGTACCGGGGGCGGCGCCCGTGCCGAGGCCGCCGCGCCATCGCCGTACCGGGCTGATCGCCGCTGCCACCGCCCTCGTGGTCGCGGCCGCCGCCGGGCTCACGTACACCTTCTGGCCGGAACCGGGCACCGGGGACGACGGGCGGAAGAACCGGGCCGGGGCTCCGGGGGCCGAGGGCGCGAGCGGGTCGCCCCGTCCGGCGGGGATCGTCCCGGCGGCGTTCCTCGGCGCCTGGGAGGGCGTGCTGCGGGGCTCCGTGGACAGCCCCAGGGACGCGGCGCGGATCGAGATCAGCCAGGGCCCGGCGGGCGCCAAGGCCGCCGTCTACACCCGTACGACGGAGGAGCAGATGTGCATGGGCCGCTCGCGGCTCGTCTCCGCCGACGAGGACAAGGTGGTCCTCGGGGAGTCCGACGTCACCACCTCCATCCCGGCGCAGCGCTGCACGCCGCCCGCCCACCAGACCCTGACCCTGCGCTCCCCCGAGGTCCTGGAGTGGTCCTCGGGGGCGGTGAAGACCACCTTCCGCAAGGCGCGCACCGGGGCGGCGATGGTCCCGGCGCAGTTCGTCGGGGCCTGGAAGCAGGAGAACGACCCGCTGATCTACGGCGACAACGCCGACCGCTACACCGACGAGGTCACGGTCACCCAGGGCCCCGTCGGCTCCCCCGTCCTGCGCATCCAGCGCGGCTTTCCCCGGCTCGACGAGGAGGGCGCCCTGACGGCGGACACGGTCAACTGCAGCTTCACAGCGCTGCTGTCCGCCGCGGGCGTCCCGATGGTCGTCGGCCCGGGAACCGCCGACCCGGACTCCTCGGACTCGGACTGCGAACGCATCGGCACCGGCAGCTATGTGGTGGTCGACCGCTTCGAGGGCCGGGAGCGGCTGCTGCTCTATCCGATGCTGGACGGGGAGCCGGGGGAGTACTACCGGCGCTAGCCGCCGAGGAGTTGGAGTGCGGCGCGGGTGGCGTCGAGGAGGGGCTGCCCGATGCTGCCGGCCGTTCCCGCGACGGCCCGGATGACCTCCAGGGCGCTGCGCCGGGCCTCGGGCGAGGCCCCGGAGTCCGTGGCGAGCACCGGGAGGGCGCCGTCGAGGGACTCCTGCGCCTCGGCCGGAACGCCGCACCGCAGCTCCCCCACCCGCTCGAGCACGCGCACCAGCGCCTGTTCCAGGGCCGGGGAGCCGTACTGGTTCTTGTTGATGCCCACGTTGTCCTGGCCGCCGTGCATGATCACGGCGTCGCCGTAGTAGGTGTTGTTGTCGCCGCTCATTAGAGGACCATCCCTTCTGCAGCCCTCACGAGTAGGGTTGTGACCTCTCGGTCCCGGCGGGTGCATGGCC
>NZ_JAUPWM010000802.1:0-241 GCF_032436795.1 Streptomyces sp. P9(2023) | reverse complement strand
ATTGCGACTTCAGAGAGTTGGACCGATAAGGCCACTAACGAGCGTAAAGAACAAACTGAATGGCACCGGATTGTGATTTATCAACGTTTAGCCGAAATTGCTGGTGAGTATTTACGCAAGGGCTCTAAGGTTTATATTGAAGGGAAATTAAAAACCCGTAAATGGACCGATAAAGACGGCATTGAGCGTTACACCACCGAGATCGTGGCGAATGAACTGCAAATGCTGGATAGTCGTGGCG
>NZ_JAUPWM010000801.1:0-241 GCF_032436795.1 Streptomyces sp. P9(2023) | reverse complement strand
CCATGTGCAGGCGGTTGAAGTCCATGCCCACCTTCAGCGGCTCTCGCTCCCGCATCTCCACATCAGCATGGTTAAGCGTGCGCGAGAAGTCGGGGTAGACGCTGCCAGAGCTAAGATTGGTGAACTTCCCCTCAATGTAAGCATCAATCAGGCCAGGTGGATAGCTATTCCGGAGAGACTGGACGTAATCAGGCGGAAGGAATGGATTGCTGTAAGTAGGGGCTTGGATCAGCTCATAACC
>NZ_JAUPWM010000800.1:0-241 GCF_032436795.1 Streptomyces sp. P9(2023) | reverse complement strand
GCCGTGGGCAGCGCCTGTCATATCGAATTGCCAGGTGTCGATGGACGCTTGAACGACAGCGATAAATTTGCCGAAGCAGAAGTCGTCGGGTTTTCAGGCGACAAGCTCTTTCTGATGCCGCTTGAAGAAGTTTCCGGCTTGATGCCTGGCGCGCGCGTCACCCCACTGGTCGATGGCAACGGCCATAGCGCACGACGCTTTCCGATGGGAGAACAGTTGCTTGGGCGGGTGCTCGATGGCA
>NZ_JAUPWM010000799.1:0-241 GCF_032436795.1 Streptomyces sp. P9(2023) | reverse complement strand
CGCAAATTAATCCAAGTTTTCCGATACATCCGCAATAGCCTGCGGGGTCGTTACGGTCGCGCTGCTATCGTGATAGGCCACGAAAGCCGATTGCCAAACTTGGAAGACAACTGGGCGATATGCAATTACTAGCCGATTGGCTAAATACTGTCAACAACAAAAAACCCGGCGCGGGACTGGAGGAGCCGCTAACCGGGTTTTGCATCGCCGTTACCGGTGGATCGGTTTGAGGGGCAATGCA
>NZ_JAUPWM010000798.1:0-242 GCF_032436795.1 Streptomyces sp. P9(2023) | reverse complement strand
CTTCGCTTTGGATATACTCGAGGAATAGGAATAGCTCGGACTTATGATCTATGAATACCTCTTGGATAGGATTGCCGTAGAGTAGACCATCGGTTTTGTGTCGCTCGTCCTTTACAAGTCCTGCTACAGGTGTATTTAGACCCAGCGTATCCAGTGTATTTCTTATGGCATTCATCTGCCCTTTACCTCCATCCGCTAGGATGAGATCCGGCATGCTGCTGTTGTCTTCCTTGAGTCTTTTA
>NZ_JAUPWM010000797.1:0-242 GCF_032436795.1 Streptomyces sp. P9(2023) | reverse complement strand
GATTATCATCATCGGCTATTTCGTTTTTATGTTTCGCTACTCGGACTACGAGTATCGCGACGTCATTGCCGAGCGGTTCGGAGACGATCGAAGCCCCAAGGCGCGCTAAGCGCGGCCTCGCTGCAGGCGCGATCTGGACCGGCCTTATCTCCTTCCTGCAAGGATACCCGTCATGGTCGACATCATGAATTGGAGCGCCTGGGCGATAGCCGCTGCGCTCGCGCTCTGGATGGGCGTCAATC
>NZ_JAUPWM010000796.1:0-242 GCF_032436795.1 Streptomyces sp. P9(2023) | reverse complement strand
AGCAGATGAGTCTGTTCCTGAGTTTTATTCTCACCAACCCAAAGCGGAGCTAACTCTAAAAGCACCACTGTTTTTTGAAAACACTCAATCCCAGTTTGAGTGGATATTCTTCAATGCAGTAACAGAAGCCAATTTAACACACCCTAGCCACAGTATTAGTGAGGCTTTTCGCTTTTCTCCTGAAGCGACTACTGCTAGAGGGATCATTCCTGCTCGATTATCGGGAACTATAAACACTGGAA
>NZ_JAUPWM010000795.1:0-242 GCF_032436795.1 Streptomyces sp. P9(2023) | reverse complement strand
CCAGAACCGCGATACAGCGAATGCCCAGAGCATGAGCCATGCCGAACTCAAACCAGCGACCACCGCCCCTATTCTCTGATGCCTGGGGCTCACCGATGAAGACAAGACAATCAGCGCGGCGAACGTCCTCAACGTCCATGATAGCCTTCTGACTGATGGTCTTACCTTCCTCTGCGTCCCAGAGCCATTGCGCCGTTATATTATAACCCAGACGCTTGAGAGCGTCCGCAGTCGGTCGCAGC
>NZ_JAUPWM010000794.1:0-242 GCF_032436795.1 Streptomyces sp. P9(2023) | reverse complement strand
CGAGGGTCTCGGCGAGCCAGCCCCGGGCCGTGGCGAAGTCCACATGGGTCGGCTCGCGCCCCTGCAGCCAGGCCGCCTCGGGCAGGTGAATCAGGCGTCGATGCCCCTCCAGGCGGGCCCCGCCCTCCTGGAGCGCCTGACGCACCCGGCGTTCGCTCTCGCCGCTGAGCCGGGCCAGCAGGGCGGTGGCGATGCGCGGCCGCCCGGTATCGCCCAGGCCCCAGGCACAGCCGGCGACGATC
>NZ_JAUPWM010000793.1:0-242 GCF_032436795.1 Streptomyces sp. P9(2023) | reverse complement strand
CGCACCCAGCCGAACACCGTGGAGAAGAGAAACAGCTGCCAGGGCTGCAGGGTGATGCGCTGGTTGCCCCGGGCCCACTCGCCCTTGGTGTGGGGCATCTTCTGGACGAAGCGGCATACCCGCTCGGCCAGGTCTCGATCGAAGCGGTACGGGTAGCTCTTGGCCTTGGCGGCCTTGAGGTCATCGAGGTGTCTGGCGCAGGCCGCTCGCACATAGCGGCAGGCGACGATCCGGCCGCCTAC
>NZ_JAUPWM010000149.1:0-485 GCF_032436795.1 Streptomyces sp. P9(2023) | reverse complement strand
CTCTTCATTAAGTCACTGCAATATGATGTATTTCTTTATGTAACTAAGTTGGTTAAACTAATTCAAATTCATAATAATAAAAACCAAACTTCGTGCCCGACCCAGCCTCCATTACTCAGTGCTTTTATGATTACCTCGATCTATCAGAATCGGATCAAAATCAGTGGCTTGAATCATTACAACGGCAGAATTCCGCTCTCTATCAACAATTGGTGACTTTGTTGGCTTCAAAAACAACGTCGACCTTTTCTTTGAGCCAACTATTAACTGATCATGCCCAGACTTGGTCTAGCTCAAGACAAGACTATTCCAATTTGCGCATCGATAAATATCAGTTAACCGAGGAGATTGGTCGAGGTGGCGTGGGCGTTGTCTATGCCGCCCATCGAGCGGATGATTCTTTCGAACAACAGTTGGCGATTAAATTTATTCAACCGACCATGAACCAAGTATTGGGTTCTCGAATGAGATCGGAAGAGCGTCGT
>NZ_JAUPWM010000792.1:0-242 GCF_032436795.1 Streptomyces sp. P9(2023) | reverse complement strand
GTTACGTCTTTCTTTATATCCGGATGCTCATAACCTTGGGAAGTCCAATTCGTATCAGTTTCCACATCAGGTTTCAACTTAATACAAGCGCCGGCAAATGAGTTGACTGACACTAAAGATAAACACAATAAAGACAACAAATTTCTGATTTTCATAGATAAAGTATTAATGGAGTTGAATTATAGAATGATATAAAAACTAGCACAAAAGTTCTGAATGAGTGTTTCTTTATGAGACATGGA
>NZ_JAUPWM010000791.1:0-242 GCF_032436795.1 Streptomyces sp. P9(2023) | reverse complement strand
TCAGGAAGTAGAGGAGCATGGATTGCGGTACCTTTTGTCTTACTTTATTTACTCTGGGCCAATAAGTCATTGTTGAATAAAAAGATAATTGTGATCATCTCAGTAATCACTATTGGCATTGCCTTAACTATTTCATCGATTGACCGTGTACAAGACCGTGTCGCCACGGCAGTGCATGAGATTCAACAGTATGAGCAAGATAATCGATACTCGTCATTATGCATACGATTCGAGCTGTGGAA
>NZ_JAUPWM010000790.1:0-242 GCF_032436795.1 Streptomyces sp. P9(2023) | reverse complement strand
CGTGAACATCCACGAGGAGCGGCGCAACTACAAACCGGAAGGCCGCAACTACAAGCAGCCCAGGCACCGCTGGAACCCGCGCGGCCCGCGCCGCAAGGCTGCATAAGCGCAACAGGGTGGCGCACTTCGCGCCACCCGTAAGTTGCGCGCCAATTTAAGTATTGGTCCGCCTAACCGCATTCTCGACGCGGTCGAACGAGAAACGCGCGATCGGCTCAAGGGCCGTGGTGAAGGACCTTGAG
>NZ_JAUPWM010000789.1:0-242 GCF_032436795.1 Streptomyces sp. P9(2023) | reverse complement strand
CAACGGTAGCACGGCACCAACTTGGGGCACATGGCGCGGTGGCTGGATAGGTAATTCAGGCTCGGCGATGGTGGTGTATCAGTTGCCCGAAGTGGCGGGATGGATGCGCAAGATTGCATCGTTTCGCTGCATGGGTATTTATGGCCGGGGCTTTATCACAGGCTGTGTGTCGGTGGGTTTATTGGGTAAGCCCGACGGCAGTAAGCTTGAGCGTATTGATGCCGCTGCTGAGCCTTATGTGC
>NZ_JAUPWM010000788.1:0-242 GCF_032436795.1 Streptomyces sp. P9(2023) | reverse complement strand
CATACAGTTAATTCTGGAAAATGCCCTGTAATGCATGGTGCCAATACAGGAACAGACCAATCTGTAATGAGTTGGTGGCCAAAATCTTTGAATTTAGACATACTTCATCAACAAGACAAAAAAACAAATCCTCTAGGTGAAGATTTTAATTATGCCGAAGAATTTAAAAAATTAGATTTAGAAGCTGTAAAAACGGATCTTAAAAATCTGATGACCGATTCGCAAGACTGGTGGCCAGCAGA
>NZ_JAUPWM010000787.1:0-242 GCF_032436795.1 Streptomyces sp. P9(2023) | reverse complement strand
TTTTGGTTGACAAAACTCAAAATCAGCCAGGAAACATCATGATCCTACCTCATCCTTCAGCTTTCTATGCCGAACTTACAGATGAACGCTTGACAACTATTGCAGAGCTATTGCTAGACATCAGGTTCAACACTCGAAGAGAGCTGAACTCAGAGCATGATGACTCATACACTCGTGAAACTACTACCTTTGGGCGCTCCCGGAATGCTCTTATCCAACTATGACAAAGAGATCTGAAGAGA
>NZ_JAUPWM010000044.1:0-57604 GCF_032436795.1 Streptomyces sp. P9(2023) | reverse complement strand
CCGACTCGTCGCGACCAACGTGAAGAAACTCGTCAATAACAACTCGAACTGACATGAACAGGATCACGAGACACTAGCAAGGTAGAGCAGTATTCGCTGGAGTACCTCCGAAGCCTACGTAGCAGCGCGCCAGACGAGATGCTGAGATTATGGCGTGAAGGACATTTTGACGAGGCCATTGCGGACGAAGGCGCCAGCAAGGCTGCCAACAAGAAGTACCGCAACAACGTAGGAACCACAGGCGCGAAGACCCGCGAATGGGCCGCCGAGAAAGGCGTCGACATCGACAACGAGAAGCCGAGTTTCTGAATAAGAGCATAAGAGAAGGCCCCACAGGGTCGGAGTAAGGAAACCCTATGGGGCCTTTCTGGCAGAAGAAGTAGCCATGTCAATTTTAGCATTAAAAGGATCACGACCTTGGATGAGAACCTCAGAGCCGGTTACGAGGACGCGGCCATTCTGCCTACCCTGGCCTGTGAGCCGGCTCGGTCACCCCAGGCTCGCGAGAAGGCCGTAGGGCATTAAGTCTGCAGCCTCACTCATAGATAAGCTGGATTCGCCTCGGGCGCTCTGGCTCTCCTCATGGCTCGGCTCCTCGAACCGACCAAGGAGCACATAGAGTCTGCCAGGCTCTCGGGCCAGCCTTAGACTCCGCCAGCATGACGCAGTCACACCAGCAGGGGCCACCCTCATCGGCACGATGATCGACGCCTCCTCCACCATCGGCGGCGCTGCTCCGGCTCCGTCGGGGCGACGTCGTCCTCAGACCGCAGCATGGCGCGGGACACACGGATGAGGGCTTTCGTTTTCTCGGTCACGAGGAGACGTGCCTCGGCGTAATCTGCGGACGCGCGGTCAGGAGCCTGAAAGAAGTGGGACATGAGTGCTTTGATGCGAGCTTCGGAGAGCGCCGGATGGACCGCTCGGAGCGCCGTTCTGGCATCGTTCCCTGCGGAAACCTGGTCCTCAATTGTCGTGCCATCCGCCGCCACTATCGTCCGGTAGGCACTCAGCTCTCTATAAGCCGCCTGCGCGCTCGTATCGCCGTCTATGCACAACCCTCGCAGGAATATTTCCGCATACGCCCCTGGCCCTTGCTCATGAGCAACGCGTGAACACTCCGATATAGCCGCGCTGAGTTCGTCTACCGCTTCGACCACCGGAGCAGTGGCGGTCAGCTCCAGCCCGATCCTCTGCTGCATGAAGGTCAGCGCCACCTCGTTCAGCTCTCTGCTCAGGGCTCCGCTCTCGTCGTCCTCCTCGTACAGCTTGCGTGTTACTGCCAGGGCTCTACGGGTCTGATGAATGAATTCGGAAGTAAAGACCTGCCGGACCGTCCACAGCGCGGCCACCCGCTGAGCCTCGGCGGCTATCTTCGCCGCCTCGCGCGCCGCCGCCGCCTGGTCTCGGCCGCCGCGCGCCTGCATCCACCCCGCAGCCCAACTTCCGAAGAAGGAGCCGGCGATCGCGAGGATCGGCACCACGACTCCGAAGAAGACGGCGTTGCCCTCGAAGAACTTCCTGAACGCATCCACCGGCACATCATGCCGCCCGCCACCGACACAGGAGGCCCCCTTGGCGGCCGAGGCCACCTTCAAGGCTTCGGTGCCTACCGAAGGCCAGGCTTCGCGATCAACCAAACGGTGTCGCTGAAAGCCGGACTCATGCGGCGAAGCGGTGGCTCGCCCGGTTCTGCGCCTTGATCTGCCCCGTCAGCGACGGGGTCATCGTCCACTGGAACCGGTCGTCCCGACGTGTCGCCTCCGAGAGTAGTCCTCCTGCGAGCCCGTCACGCCGTCCGTAGGACGTGAGCCTGGCGCGACCCATTGAGAGGGGCCACAGCCATGGGATGCGCTGTGACCCCTCACTCAGCTAACCGTTCACTCTCGGCCGCTCCAGACGTACATGAGGATGCCGAAGATGATCACGGCGGCGCCACCGCCTGCCTTGCAACCCGTCTCCAAGGCTGTGTAGATGGGCACGTTCGTCAAGACACCCTGAGCGGTCCCCGCGACGAACCCGATGATGATCGACAGCATCACCGCGATCACGGAGTCGTTCTTGCGGTCACGCGTGGACCGGGTGCTGTTCTGCGACGCAGACATGACTGGCCTACAACTTTCATCGCCCGCCTGTGAACGATGACCTGTCGGGTTCGGGCAGGCGAAGGTGCCCGGCCACAGCTGTGGCTTCACCCCGAGGAACGGCCTACTGCCTGAACAGGATGCGCGTCCCGTACTGCTTGGGTCCTCCACTCCTGCCGAACTCCGCGTACTGGAATAGTCGTCCGGGCAGTGGCAGGACTCGGCGTTCCGCTCGGACCGCCCCGCCTTCGGTGGCGGGGGCTTGGTGACACGGATCTTCTTCCACACCATGGGCGAAAACCGAGCTGAAACGGCGTTATGTGAGGCTCCTCACGACTGACCGTTCGGGTGGACAGGTTGCTTTTGTGATCATGCCCTGGACGGCGGGACGGTCCCGGGTGCGGTCCCCATGTGCGCCCTCGGGACGGTAGGACACCCCAGGACACCTGCGAGGACGCCCCGTCGGGGATGCCCCCGGCCGCAACCGTCCCACACCCCCCTTGGGGGTGGGGCGGGACGCCTACCGATCGGTTCGAGTTACGTTCACAGCGGTAGTTGCTTTGGACCGTTCGACGTACCCCCGCTCACGATTGGAGACGTGGCTATTTCATCGACTAGAAACGCGACCAAGCTGAGGTTGCTGACAACCGCGCCACCGACGACGGCACGTCGATCCGACGCCGCCGCCAGTGCCGCCAATGGCCCTCACCCAACCGAACACGCGCCCTCCCCTGATCTTGAGGAAGGCCCCATCACGCCTCATCCCGGCACTCACAGCGGCGGCACACTGGCTTAGCGGCGTCGCGGTCCTTGACGCTCTCCACAGGCACGCGGACACAGCAGCCACGGCATACGACGGTCTCGCCCCTATGGTGCCGCATACGGCCCTCAGAGCCTGCCTGCGCGGGCAGTGCGAGGACCTGCCGTAGCGTCCCGAACTGCTCCCCCAGCTCGCTCTTGCGTCGGCTCATGAGCCACCACCCGCTAAGCGGCGTCTCTTCGCCTCAGCACGGCGCAGCTTGTTGTCGACCCGGCGGCACACCTGGCAGTAGCCGTGGTGCAGCCACTCAGCCGGCGTGTACAGCTCCCTGGGCTTGTACCGGCGACACATCCCGCAGCGCTTCAACCGCCCCCAGCGCTCCGGGGCCGCCTGGTAGCCCACAGGGACACCCCGCCCGTCGAACTCGATGCCCTCGGGTGACACCCCGGCCACAGAGGAATACCGGTAACCCTTACTTGCCATTTCCACTCCCTGAAAATCCAAAAGAGAAAGGGCAACCCCAGCAGGCCAGGAGAACAGATTAAAAGTAAAAGGCCGGGGATTGCCCTAGTGCACAGCTAGCTGCACATTGCAATTATACGGCAAAAATATGGCATTCCGGGTTTAGAAATTTCGCGATTACCCACCCGCCACGGAATCCAGGGAAGTTTAGATCCAAATCACCCCAAAACCCGCAGGGTCCCCCGGGCCCGGCCACACGGGTACCCTCCCGCTCCTCTTGTGAAACAAAGAAAAACCAAAGCGGAAACTTTTCCCGAAACGGAAACTTTCCTTCAATCTTCCAAACAAACACTTTTCCTCCACGGAAACACTTTCCTTTGCGGTAAATGTTTCCACAAACAACAAAAATTGAAATTCAAACCTCAAACTCTTCACTTACCGTTATCGATTACACACGCATCGACATCTCTCCAACCACCTATCCACCCCTACTCCCCCACCCTCGCCACCCACCCTCCCTTCCCTTGCGGAACAAGACAGAGAAATACCTGCCCAACCGACTTTCACCTGTGGAGTCCGTGCGGTACCCCTGCCCTGTGCGGTCTGAGGGTCTTATTCCTGAACGCTCTAAACGACACCAAGAACGAAGATCAGCAGAACAAATTCCACTCACATACCCACACCCCCTACCCCCACCACCACACCAACCCCCCTCGATACCCCTACCCGGTACCTGACAATGATCCCCCGCCAGTTGGGGCAGTACTGGAGCGAGGAATCGTGGAAGGAGACCTCCCGGACGCTGTCCCCGCAGACCGGGCAGGGTTCACCGGTCCGGCCGTGGACGCGCAGACCGCTCTTCTTCTCGGCCTTCAGCTTGCCGGCGGCCACGCCGTGGGAGCGCTCGACGGCCTCGCCCAGGGTGGTGCGCATGGCCTCGTAGAGATGCGCGGTCTCCTCCTCGGTCAGGTTCTGGGTCGGTTTGAAGGGGGACGTCTTCGCCGCGTGGAGGATCTCGTCGCTGTACGCGTTGCCGATGCCGGCGATCAGGCTCTGGTCCCGCAGGGCGCTCTTGATCTGCCGCCTCTCGCCGGCGAGCAGGGCGGCGAAGGCGGCGAGGTCGAAGTCCTCGGCGAGCGGGTCGGGGCCGAGCCGGGCCACCCCGGGCACGTCCTGCGGGCCGCGGACCAGGTGGACGGCGAGGCGTTTGGTGGTACCGGCCTCGGTGAGGTCGAAGCCGTCGCCGCCGGTGAGCGCGGTCCGCAGGGCCAGCGGCCCTTTGCCCGGGCGCGGCGGCCCGGAGGGCAGCGGGTCCTTCCACTGGAGCCAGCCCGCGCGCGCCAGATGGACCAGGAGGTGGAGCCGGCCCGCGGGGCCTTCGGTGGCGATGTCGAGGAACTTGCCGTGCCGGGCGATCCCGGTGACGGTGGCGCCCTCGACGGCGCTCAGCGGCGGGTCGTACGTCTTGAGCACGCTGATCGCGACGGGCAGGGCGCGGGCGATCTCCTTGCCCACCAGATGTTCGTCGAGGAACTCGCGGAGCGCTTCCACCTCGGGGAGTTCGGGCATGGCACCACCCTGCCGCAGCCGCCGCGCGGGCGCGCGCTCAGCCGGCCCCGTCGAGGAGGTCGAGTTCGTCGGCCAGGGCGGCGGCGAGCGCGTCGAGGTCGGGGACGGCCTTGCCGTCGGCGACCAGACCGACGTGGACCCGGCCGCCGTACGGGGACATGGCGACGGCGAGCGACTGGCCGCGGGCGAGCGGGGCCATCGGGAAGAGGGCGCGCAGCGGGGCTCCGCCGAGGGAGAGGGCGGAGCGGGGCAGCGGCACGTTGGTGACCAGGACGTCGAAGAGCAACCGGGCGGCGCCGGAGGCGAGCGGGGCGCCGAAGCGGTGGGCGAGCGGGGGCAGTTGGTCGGCGAGGGCGATGATGGCGCCTGCGCCCCGCAGCGGCCCGTCGGCCTTGTTGCGGTCCATGTCCCGGCGTACGCCGGCCAGCCGGGCGGCGGGGTCGGCCTCGGTGACGGGGAGGGCGAGGAGGTAGGCGGAGAGGCTGTTGCCGGACCCCGCCGGGGCGCCCGGGCGGCGGCGGGAGACCGGGATCAGGGCGCGCGGGTCGGCGCCGGGGAGCGACGCGCCGCGCCCGTCGAGCCAGCGGCGCAGGGCTCCGGCGAGGACGGCGAGCAGCACGTCGTTGGCGGTGCCGCCGGAGCTGCGGCGGACCCGGTGGACGCGGTCCAGGTCGAGGACGGCGGTGGCGACCCGGCGGGTCCCGCTGGAGTCGGCGGCGAGGGCGGCCGTCGCGGGCCCGTCGAGCCGGCCGACCCGGGCGACGGAGACGCCGACGACGGAGGCCCCGACCTCGACGGCCCGGCCCAGGTCGCCGATCCGCTCGCGCGCGGCGCCCATGATCCGGCCGGGGCCGGGCAGCCAGGAGCGCGGCGGTACGGCGCGGGGCCTGCGGCCGCCCGCCGTACCGCCGCCGCCCCCGCTGTCGCCGCCCGCCCGGCGGGTGACGGCGGCGATCTCGTCGAAGATCCCGGCGCCGATGGCGACGGCCCGCATGCCGTCGGCGAGGGCGTGGTGGAGCTTCACGAGGACGCCGAAGGAGCCGTCGTGTGCGCCGGTGAGCAGGTACATCTCCCAGGGCGGCAGGCCGCGTTCGACCGGCCGCTCCATGAGTTCACCGGCCAGCCGGGCGGTCTCGGCGCCGAAGTCGGCGCCCGGCAGCGCGATCTCCCGCACGTGCCGTCCCACGTCGAAGTGCTTGTCCGTGGACCAGGCGGCGCCGCCGACCGGCAGCAGGACGTCACGGACGTGCATCCGCAGCCGGGGGATCGCGGCGGCGCGGCTTCCCAGGAGCTCCAGGACGGTGGACGGGTCGCCACCGGAGGGGAGCGGGCCGAAGTGGGCGAGGGCGCCCAGGTGCAAGGGGTGGCCGGTGGACTCAAGGCGCCAGAAGGCCAGGTCGAGAGGTGCCAGAAGCTCGGTGCTCAAGGGGTCCCCATGTGCTGGAGGGCGGCGGGAGGGTGGCGGGAGACCGCAGTCAATCGCGTACGATCCGTCACGGTCAAGAACGATCCACGTACGCAGAGTTAACAATGAACTCGCACCAGACGCACTTGCCGCTGCCGCGCGGTTCGACGCCCCAGACGTCCGAGATCCGGTCCACCAGCATCAGCCCGCGGCCCGAGACGCCCGCCTCCCCCGCCTCCCGGCGCCGTGGCAGCGCGCTGGAACGGTCCTCCACCTCCACCCGGAGCCGCCGTTCCGGGCCCGCCAGCATCCGCAGGGTGACGATCGCCCCGCCGTCGGTGTGCATCAGCGCGTTGGTGATCAGTTCGTCGGCGACCAGCTCGATCTCGTCGGAGCGCTCGCCCGCGCCCCAGGCCCGTACCGCCGCGCGGATCATGTGCCGCGCCGAGCTGAGCGCCTCGGGGTCGCTCTGCGCGACGTGCTGCTGGAGCCGGCCGCCGGACTGCGGGAAGTACGCCCCCTGCCGCCGCAGCAGCAGGAGCGCCACGTCGTCCTCGCCGCCCCGGTCGTCCACGACGTCGCAGAGCTGGTCGGCGAGCTGCTGGAGTTCGCGCGGCCCGCGCCGTACGAGCGAGGAGAGCCACCGCATCCCCTCGTCGAGATCCACGCCCGGTTTCTCCACGAGCCCGTCGGTGTAGAGCAGCAGGGTCTGCCCCGGGGACAGCTCCAGCGTGGTCGCCGGGTAGTCGAGGCGGTCGAACTCGGCCGAGAGGCCCAACGGCAGACCTCCCTCCACCGGCAGCCGCCGACAGCTTCCGTCGGTGTCCTGGAGGAGCGGGTCGACATGCCCGGCGCGGACCACCTGGAGGACCCCGGTCGTGAGGTCGGCCTCGACGTAGGTGCAGGTGGCGAAGCGTTCGGTGTCCAGCTCGTGCAGGAAGACGGAGGCCCGGGCCATGACCGTCGCGGGGCTGTGCCCCTCGGCGGCGTAGGCGCGCAGCACGATCCGCAGCTGCCCCATCACGGCCGCCGCGTGGGTGTCGTGTCCCTGGACGTCGCCGATGACGGCGCCGACCCGGCCGCCGGGCAGCGGGATGATGTCGTACCAGTCGCCGCCGATGTCCCGGCCGAGGCGGGCGGAGCGGTACCGGACGGCTATCTGGGCGCCGGGCACGTCGGGGATGCGGCGCGGCAGCATCGCCTGCTGGAGCCCCTCGGCGAGGTCGTGCTCCTGCTCGTAGAGCATGGCGCGCTGGAGGCTCTGCGCGATGCTGCTGCCGAGCGCGACCAGCAGATTGCGCTCGTCGGCGCTGAAGCCGTTCTTGTCGCTGTAGAGCAGCCCGAGCGCGCCGATCGGCCTGGCCTGGGCGATCAGGGGCAGGTAGGCCGCCGAGGTGATGCCGAGCCCGCTGATGTGGGGCCAGAGGATCGGGTACGAGGCGGCGAAGTCCTCGGGCGAGTCGATGAACCGGGGTCTGAGGGTCCGGATCACCTCGCCCATCGGGTACGGCTCGTCCACCCGGGTGAATCGCGTACCGGGTACGAAGGCTCCCATCGGGCCCTCGGCGACGAGGTGGATCCGGCCGGACTCCAGGAGCCCCATGACCAGGCTGGTGGCGCCGAAGTACTCGAGGCCGTGCGAGTCCTTGAGGAGGTCGATGACGTCCTGCACGGTCCTCGCGTGGGCGAGGGCGGCCGTGGTGCCCTCCACGACGCTGGTGCGTTCGCGCCTGCCCTCGTCCAGGCCGAGCCGGGCGGCCTGCTCGGTCACCTCCTCGGAGGCGTCCCGGACGATGCCGATGATACGGACGGGGCGGCCGGTCCCGTCGCGCAGGATCTCGCCCTCGGTGTGCGTCCAGCGCGGTGTCCCGTCGCGCAGGCGGACCCGGAAGTACGCGCCGTAGTGGTCGCTGCCGTCCTTGAGCGCGTGGGTGACGAGCGTGTCGAGCTGCCGGCCCTCGTTGGGCATCACGCGGGAGCTGAGGGTGGTGGGGTTGCCGTCGTACTCCTCGGGGGGCATGTCGAAGACCCGGAGGGCGCCCTCGTCCATGGCCATCACTCCGGTGAGCAGGTCCCAGTCGAAGCTGCCCATCCGGAACGCCCGCCCGTAGTCCCGGAGGAAGCAGCACGTCAGACCCGCCGGCCCCGATCCGCAGCGGCAGGGCTCCGTCGCCTCGCCACCCCCACGTCCCGCGCTCATGGGGCCACGCTAGGCGCACGCCCGACGGTGCGCATGGCGAAGATCCCCGGCCCGGGCGTGTCAGCCCTCGAAGGTCTCCGGCTGCTGCGGGGCCGTGTCGGTGGGGAACAGGTCCTCGAAGGAGGGCACGTCCGACTCGGTTTCCGGCTGGGGCTCCGGGAGGGACTCGACCGGGGGTTCGGGGGCGGGCGGGGCGGGCGGCTCGGCCGGGTCGGTCGGCTCGGTCCAGGTCGGGGTCGGGCAGCCGGGCGGGATCGACGGGCTCGGGGACGTGACGTCCGGGGAGGTCGTGTCGGGTGTGCCGGTCCCGTCCTCCGGGGAGGTGGCCGGAGGCAGCGACGGGCAGTCGGGCGTCGACGGCGGCGGGGAGATGTCGCTCTCCGGGGACGTGGGCGGGGTGGAGCCGCCCGGCGTGGTCGGGCCGCCCGTCGTGGGTGAGCCGTCGGTGACCGAGGGGGACGGCACCGGGGTCGGCGTACCGGTGAGGTCGCACGCGTCCGGCTCGCAGGGCGGGATCACGACCGGGCGGGTGTCCTGCTCGCCGTCCGTGCCGGTCTTCCGCTCGATCCAGGTGTTGTTGACGACGTTCACGATGACCAGGCTGTTGACGACCGTCGTCGTCGGCCTGATGACCACGACGCGGTCGGGGTGGAACCCGCTCCAGGGCCGGCCCTTGTGGGTGGCCCCCTGGACGGCGACCGGTGAGCGCAGCGGGTTCCCGCAGGCACAGCGGACCCGGGGCGCGCCGTACGGGTCGACGAGGACGGCCGTACCGGCCTGGAGGACGGACTGGAACGCGGTGGCGCCGCCGTCGCGGAAGCCGTGGTTGGTGACGCGGGTGTCGACACGCAGGACGACGGGGGTGAGGCCGCGCAGCCAGTCGGGGAGGCCCGCCTCGGGGATACCGGCCGCCTCGGCGAAGGCGCGGGCCTTGGTGCGGTCGCGCGTGAGGAAGGCGACCTGCTGCTCGACGTCGCAGCTGGCGACGGAGCGGGTGCCGCCGTAGAGGCCGGGGGTGGAGCCGGTGATCTCGTTGATGGTGCGCGCCGTGGCCGTCGGCGCGGGGGTGTCGGCCGGATCGGTGCCCGTGGGTGTGGGCGGGGTGGTGGCCTGGGACGTGGAGGCGGTGAACGGGTCGGGGCCCTGGGCGGCGACCGGCTGGAGGAAGACCTCCTGCGCGGCCGCGGCGGTGGTCCGGTCCGCGCCGCTTTCGCCGTTCCCGTCACCGGACGAGCAGCCCGCCAGGAGCAGCGCCGCGGCCAGCGCACTTGCGGCGAGTGCGGTGACGTGGGGCCGTGCCGACCGGCGTGTCGATGAGCGCACGTGGTTCTCCCGCCTCTTTCCACCCCGAGACATTCCTTCATGTCTGTCGCACCGCGCGGCCGCCCGCAAGCGGGGCGGGGCCGAAGGGGCGGGGCCGAAGGGACGAGACCAGGACTTGAACACGTTCAAGGAAGGCCCTACTCTCGGAACCAGCCGGTTTGAACACGTTCAATCAGAGGTCGGGGGTGGGTGCGCGTGTCCGTACTCGTCGGGCTCATCGTGATGCTGGGGATGTTCGTCGTGGTCCCCATCGGCCTGGGCCTGATCGACGGCCCCCGGCCGCGCGCCCTCGGCCCGCTCCGCCGTCTCTGGCCGCTGTTCGCCCTGCCCGGCGCCGTCGCGCTCTGGCTCCCCCGCTCCCCCACCGCCGCCGCGCTCGCCGCCGTGTACGCGCTGGCCACGGTGGCCCTGGCGCTCTGCGCCCCGGCGCGGCTCGCGGCGCGCGCCGGTCGGCCTCCCGGCGAGGAGACCCCGGTCCACCCCCTCGCCCCGTCCGAGATCGCCGTGCTCACCGCGCTCGTGACCCCGTCGGTGGCCGGCCTCGCCCTCGTCGCCGAGCGCGCGGGACACGAACTCCTCGGCTTCGACCTCGGCATCCTGGCCCTGACCGTGCCCCACTTCCACTTCGCGGGCTTCGCCGCCGCGCTGGTGGCCGGCCTGGTCTGCCGTACGTCCGACACTCCCGCCACCCGCTTCGCCGCGCTCAGCGTCCCGCTCGGCACCCTGCTCGTCCTGGCCGGCTACTTCGTGGACGACTGGGCCGAGCTCGCCGGGGCTGTCGTCCTGACCGCCGGGATGTGGGCCGTCGCCCTGCCGACCTGGCGCGATCTGCGGCCCGGCGGTCCTGACCGCGTCACCCGCGCGCTCCTCGCCGTCTCGGCCGTCGTCCTGGTGGCGACGATGCTGCTCGCCCTGAGCTGGGCGCTCGGCGAGGCCACCGGCCTCCCGCACCCGAGCCTGACCTGGATGGCCGCGACCCACGGTCTCGGCAACGCCGTCGGATTCGCGCTCTGCTCGCTGCTCGCCCTGCGTCGCCTGCGGGCGACCGCCCCGACGAAGGAGACCGCACCATGGCCCGCCTGATCCGCGACCTCGCCACTCCGGCCGCCCCGATGTCTCTGAACTACCGCGAGGTCGGCGCCACGGCGCGCGACTTCCTCCCCGGCGGCTACCAGCACCTCCACCACATGGTGCGCGTCGGCCGGGGCCGGGACGCCTTCGAGACCGCCGGGGCCGCCGTCACGACCTGGCGGATGCACCGCGCCTCGGGCGCCCGGGTCCGCAGCGAGGCCGTCCGCGCCGAACCGGGCGTCTTCGTCGAGGTCTCGCTCGGCCTCGGCCCCGTGCGCTTCGCCGCGCCGTGCGAGGTGATCTGGACGGCGTACGAGAAGGACCGGATCGGTTTCGCGTACGGCACGCGCGCGGGGCACCCCGAGAGCGGCGAGGAGTCCTTCGTGGTGGATCTGCACCCCGACGGCACGGTCTGGTTCACGGTCACCGCCTTCAGCCGCCCCGCCGCCTGGTACACCCGCCTCGGGGGCCCGCTCGTCCCGGTCCTCCAGCGCGCCTACGCCCGCCGGCTCGGCCGCACGCTGCGACGCGTCGTCGCGGGATGACGCGTCGTCGCGGGATGACGTGCGGGGTTACGCTCCTTTTATAGGTAAACGTTCCGACCCAGGAGGCGGCCGTGAGCCAGTCCCAGTACGACATGTACAGCACTCCCTCCCAGGCCGAGGGAGAGCGGCTCGAAGAGGACATGGACGCGCTCCAGCGGGACCACCGGCACCCCGCGACCGACCGCACCACCCCGTCCCAGGCGGAAGGCCAGCGCGCCCTGGAAGAGGACGAGATCAGCTGACGCCCGGTCCGGACGGCGTCGACACCGGCAACGATGGACTGGTTCACCGCACCGGACTACTGGCTGAGCCGGATCGTCTTCCAGCGCGGGCTCGCCGGGCTCTACCTCGTGGCGTTCCTCTCGGCCGCTCTCCAGTTCCGGGCCCTGATCGGCGAGCGCGGCATGCTCCCCGTACCGGAGTATCTGCGCCGGGTGGAGCCGCGCCGGGCCCCCAGCCTCTTCCACTGGCGCTACTCGGACCGGCTGTTCGCGGCGGTCGCGTGGAGCGGTGCGGCGCTGGCGCTCGCCCTGGTGGCGGGCGCGGGGGACGCGGTGCCGCTCGCGGTCTCGATGCTGTGCTGGGCGGTGCTCTGGGGGCTGTACCTGTCGATCGTCAACGTCGGGCAGACCTGGTACGGATTCGGCTGGGAGTCGCTGCTCCTTGAGGCCGGATTCCTCGCGGTCTTCCTCGGCAACGACGACATCGCGCCGCCGGTCCTCGTGCTGTGGCTGCTGCGCTGGCTGCTGTTCCGCGTCGAGTTCGGGGCGGGGCTCATCAAGATCCGGGGCGACCGCTGCTGGCGGAACCTGACCTGCCTCTACTTCCACCACGAGACCCAGCCGATGCCCGGCCCGCTGAGCTGGTTCTTCCACCATCTGCCGCGCCCGCTGCACCGCGCCGAGGTGGCGGCCAACCACGTCGTCCAACTCCTCGTCCCGGTCCTCCTGTTCACCCCGCAGCCGGTGGCGACGGTGGCCGCCGGTCTGATGGTGGCGACCCAGCTGTGGCTGGTGCTCTCGGGGAACTTCGCCTGGCTGAACTGGCTGACGATCGTCCTCGCCCTCTCCGCCATCGACGGCTCCCTGCTGGTCGGAGAGCACCCCCAGCCGGACGCGCCGCTCTGGTTCGTGGTCGTGGTCGTCGCCGTGACCGCGCTGATCCTGTTCCGCAGCTACCGCCCGGTCCGCAACCTGCTGTCCCGGAACCAGGCCATGAACCGCTCGTACGACCCGTTCCACCTGGTCAACACGTACGGCGCGTTCGGCACTGTGGGCCGGATCCGGGACGAGATCGTGGTCGAGGGCACCGACGACCCGGTGCCGCACCCGGACACGCTGTGGAAGGAGTACGGCTTCAAGGGCAAGCCCGGCGATCCGCGCCGGCTGCCGCGCCAGTTCGCCCCGTACCATCTGCGGCTCGACTGGCTGATGTGGTTCGCGGCGCTCTCCCCCGCGTACGCCCGCGACTGGTTCGGGCCGTTCGTCGAGCGGCTGCTCGACGGGGACCGGGACACCCTGCGGCTGCTGCGGCACAACCCCTTCCCCGACGCGCCTCCGGCCCTTGTCCGGGCCCGGGTCTACCGCTACCGGTACACGACCTGGCGCGAGCTGCGGGAGACCGGGGCCTGGTGGCATCGCACGCTGGTACGGGAGTACCTGCCGCCGGTCGGTCTGGGGACGCCCACGGCGCGGCGCTGAGGATCCCTGGACGGACCCCCTGGACGGACCCCGGACAGAACCCCGGACAGACCCGTGCCCCCGGGCGCGGGGGCGGCCGGGGGCACGGGTGAAGCGGTACGACTCGGTCGGTACGACTCGGTCGGTACGACTCGGTCGGTACGACTCGGTCGGTACCGGGCAGGTCAGTCGATGCCGGGCAGGATGTGGGGCTCCGCGAGGTCGTCCTCGTAGCCCGCCAGGCGGATCGGGGCCGCGTGCGCCCACACCTCCAGGCTTCCCAGCTCACCGGAGCGGTGGGGCCGCTCCGGACGTTCGTCCGGTCGCTGTTCCTGCTTCGTCAGTTCTGGTGTCACCGCGCACTCCCTTGTGTCGCGTACCTATAAGGACATGGCCGTTCGGTCGCGGTGGCGCCGTTCTCCGGGCGGGACCGCGGCCTTGGTGGCAGGCCAGTCCCCAGGCCGACCGTGAGGGTTTGGTGAAACCCCGGTGGTCGACCGTGGACATCAGACTAACCAAATGAGCGCGCCAGCGCTCTATGGGGCTCAAAAGTGTGACGCGATCGAGTGAATTTCGGACATCCGGGCGGTTTGGCCGGGCGTCCGGGTGTGATTACCAGTTGCCGGGCTTGTAGTCCTTGAGGAAGCAGCCGTACAGGTCCTCGCCCGCCTCGCCGCGTACGACCGGGTCGTAGACGCGGGCGGCGCCGTCGATCAGGTCGAGCGGGGCGTGGAAGCCTTCCTCGGCAAGGCGCAGCTTGTCGAAGTGGGGCCGCTCGTCGGTGATCCAGCCGGTGTCGACCGAGGTCATCAGGATGCCGTCGGTCTGGAACATCTCCTGGGCGCTGGTCCGCGTCACCATGTTCATCGCCGCCTTCGCGGCGTTGGTGTTCGGGTGGCCCGCGCCCTTGTAGCCGCGGCCGAAGACGCCCTCCATCGCGGAGACGTTGACGACGTACGCCCGCCCGCTCGCGGCCTTCTTCGCGGCGTCGGCCATCACCGGGCGCAGCGCGCTGATCAGGATGAACGGCGCCGTGTAGTTGCACAGCTGGGTCTCGAGAAGCTCCACCGGGGAAATCTGCTCGATGGTCTGCACCCAGGTGTTGGTGTCGACCACGTCCGGCACGAGGCCGCCCGCGTCGATGGCGCTGCCGTCACGGTGGCGCTCGACGCTGGCGTTGCCGGCGACCAGGGCGAGGTCGGCGACCTGCTGCGCGTCCAGGCCGCTCACGCCGACGGGCAGCGCGGCGATGCCGTCGACCGCACCGGAGTTGAAGGCGCCGATCACGTGGTGGGCGGGCAGCTCCCCGGCCGGCAGCGGTGCGCTCTCGCCCTCGACCAGCGCGGCGTAGGCGGAGGGCAGCCGGCGCACGGTCTGCGTCGCGTTGTTGATCAGGATGTCCAGCGGACCCTGGGCGCTGACCTGCTCCGACAGGGCGACCGCCTGCGCGGGGTCGCGCAGGTCGATGCCGACGACCTCCAGTCGGTGCATCCAGTCCGCCGAGTCCTCCATCGCCTTGAAGCGGCGGATCGCGTCCTTGGGGAAGCGGGTGGTGATCGTGGTGTGGGCGCCGTCGCGCAGCAGCCGCAGCGCGATGTACATGCCGATCTTGGCCCGGCCGCCGGTGAGCAGCGCGCGCTTGCCGGTGAGGTCGGCGCGGACGTCGCGCTTGCCCCGGTTCAGGGCGGCGCACTCCTGGCAGAGCTGGTGGTAGAAGTAGTCGACCTCGACGTACCGCGTCTTGCAGGTGTAGCAGGACCGGGGGCGCTGGAGTATCCCGGCGATCTGGCCGGCCTCGGTGACGGAGGAGGGCAGCAGGCCCTCGGTCTCGTCGTCGATCCGCTGGGCGGAGCCGGTGGCGGTCGACTCGGTGACCGCCTTGTCGTGCGCGGTCTTCGCGGCCCGGCGGTCCTGGCGGCGACGCTGCTTCACCGTGCGGTAGATGCCGGCGGTGGCGCGCCGGACGGCGATCGCGTCGGGGTGGTCGACGTCGATCTTGTCGAGCTCGTCGAGCACGCTCAGGCAGACGGCCAGGCGATCGGGGTCGATACCCGGCCCGTACCCCTGGGATTCTTCGGTCACCGTCATGGCCTCTGCCGTTCCTCGATCGCTCGTACGCTCGCGCGCGCCCACACATCCAAAAGGTGGATTTTACGGAGCGGGGGGCCGTGTCTCCAAACGCGTGGCCCGTACCTACGCGGGCGCGTGGTCGAAGACACAGTCGCCGCAGAGGCCGCCGCCGGGGCAGCGGTAGTAGAGACAGCAGCTGGTACGGCGGAGGGCCGGGCCACTCTGGACGGTGCGGACCAGGTCGGGGTGGGCGAAGAGCCCGGATACGAGTTCGGCGGCGCGGGCGGCGACCTCGGGCCGGTCCTGCGCGCGGGCCCAGCGGGTGAGCTCGCGCAGCGCCCCGGCGAGGGCCGAACCGGCGTTCCCCCACAGCAGCCGGGGCGAGATCCGCCCGTCGCGGCGGAAGGCCTCGTGCAGCGGGACGAGATGGCCGGTCTGGATCGCCTCGCGCAGGTTCGCCACGGTGGCGGGGCGGGTGGCGCTGCCCGCCCACCACAGGTCGTCGGGCGAGGTCAGCGCACCGTCCCAGTACAACTCCGCCGGATCGAGGGCGGGGAACCGGCCGAAGAGCGCGGCCGGACCGAGTGCGGTCGACCAGAGCCGGGCCGCGAGGCCGAGGTGCGCGATCGAGGCAGCGACGCGCCGCTCGGGGGTACCGAGACGGTCCCCGACGCGGTCGACGCGGGCGGTGAGGGGAGCGGTGTCCCCGGCGTAGAGACGCGCGAGCGGCAGGTGCGTCGCGCCGCTCGTCTCCGGCGGGGCTGTGCGCAGGGCGAAGAAGCCGCCCACCGAACGGCTCTCGACAAGATCCACCGTCACTGCCTCCTGACACGGTCGCCGGGGTACGACGTCGATTCACGGCCATCGGGTGCATGGTTGTCCGGTGCACGGCCGTCGGGTGCATGGTTGCTCGGTGCACCGACTCCCGGCAAAAGCCCGGTCGCGTTCGGGGTCATACATGGTCATCTTCGGGTCATGGATGGTCATCTTCGAGTCGTGCTCGCTCCAAGTGAGGCTCCGCGACCGCCGATCACCGTAACGCTCGACCGCATGACACCTCCCACGAACCCCTTCTCGTCCACCGTTCCCGGCCGTCGCGCGGTGCTCGCTCTGACCGCCGCGGCCGCGACGGCGGCCATCCCGGCCTCCGCCCGGGCCGCCACGCCCCCGGCCCGCCGGTCCCGACCCGAGGGACCGCTCACCGCCGCCGCGGCCCTGGCCGAACTCCGCACCGGGAACGCCCGGTTCGCGGCGCTCCGGCAGATCCACCCGCACGAGGACGCCGCCCGGCGCGCCGCCGTGGCCGTCTCCCAGCACCCGTTCGCGCTCGTCCTCGGCTGTGTCGACTCGCGGGTGCCGCCCGAGCTCGTCTTCGACCAGGGGCTCGGGGACCTGCTGGCGATACGGTCGGCCGGGCAGGCCCTCGACGAGGCGGTGCTCGGCTCGATCCAGTTCGGCGTCGATGAGCTGGGCGTCCCGCTGGTCCTCGTCCTGGGGCACGAGCGCTGCGGTGCCGCGACCGCCGCCGTGGAGTACGTACGGACCGGCAAGCCCGTCGAGGGACACCTCGCCAGGATCGTGGAGGAGCTCGCGCCCGCGGCGCGCGCCGCCCGTGATCTGCCGGGCGACTGGGTGGAGAACACGGTGCGGGCCAATGTGGACCGGATTCGACGGCGACTGGCTCGGGATGAGGCTTTCGACAAGGCCGGGATCGCCGGTGCCCGCTTCGACCTGGATACCGGAAAGGTCGCTTTCCACCCCTCCTGACCTGCGCGGGTGTACATCCCAAGGCGTACGTGACGGTCCCGTACTGCGACGGCAGTACGTCCGAAGGCGTTCCCTGGTACGACGACGTGAACGCCCGGAAGAGAGATCGTTGGAGTATGAGCCCCCTCCTGCTGTCCGTGCTCCTGGCGCTGGTCTCGGCGGTCGCGTACGCGGCCGCGGCGATCGTGCAGGAGCGGGTCGCGGCCTCCGCCGCCGGCCTCACGTACGCACCGCTGCGCAGCCCGGCCTGGTGGGGGTCCGTGCTGCTCAACGGTCTCGGGGCGGCGCTGCACGTGGCCGCGCTCGCCTACGGTCCGCTCAGTCTGGTCCAGCCGCTGGGCGCCCTCACCATCGTCTTCGCCCTCCCCATGGCCGCCCTCTTCGTCGGCCGCCGGGCCGGGCACACGGCCTGGCGCGGCGCGCTCATGGCCACGGTCGGCCTCGCCGGGCTGCTCAGTCTGACCGGCGGCGCCGACACGCAGTCCCTGGCGGACGCGGAACGCTGGCTGCTCGCGGCCGGAACGTTCTGCCTGGTGGGCGTGCTCTTCACCGCCGCGCACGTGGTGGGCCGCTCGGTACTGCGCAGCATCGCCCTGGCGGCAGCGGCGGGCGTGGCGTTCGGGATCGCCTCGGTCTTCACCAAGACGGTGGCGGTGGAGTGGACGTCCAGCGCGCCGCTGGCGCAGTGGCCGAGCCTGCTGGTCCTCTCGGCCCTCGCCGTGACGGGGCTGCTGCTCTCGCAGGCCTCGTACAAGGGCGCGGGCCTCGCGGCCCCGCTGGCCACGGTCACGGTCGTCAACCCGGTGGTGGCCGCGACGGTCGGCCTCACCCTGTTCGGCGAGAGCTTCCGGTACGGGGCGGCCGGCACCGTGGCGGCGCTGATCTGCGGGTCCGTGGCGGCGCTCGGGATCGTCCAGCTCACGGTGGACCGGCTGAAGGGCCCGTCGGACGCGCTGTCGGTGTCAGATGGGGTGGCGTCGGACGGGGTGGCGTCAGAAGCGGCGGAGTCAGGGGCCGCGGAGTCAGGGGCCGCGGAGTCAGATCGACACGCCGCGGGCACGCAGGTACGCGAGGGGATCGACGTCGGAGCCGTACCCGGGACCCGTGCGCATCTCGAAGTGGAGATGCGGCCCCGAACTGTTGCCGGTCGATCCTGAACGGGCGATGCGCTGCCCGCCGTTGACCCGCTGGCCGTCGCGCACGGTGAGCGCGGAGAGGTGCGCGTACTGGCTGTAGCGGCCGTCGTCGTGCCGGATCACGATCTGGTAGCCGTACGCCCCGGCCCAGCCCGCGGAGACGACCCGACCGGGTGCCACCGCTTTCACGGACGTACCGGTGGGGACCGGGAAGTCGACGCCCGTGTGGTAGCCGCTGGACCAGGAGGAACCGGAGACGCGGTAGCGGGTGCCTATGGAGGCGGAGACGGGGGCGGAGAAGCTGTCGGAGCGCGTCTCGGGCTTGGGGGCCGGCTTGGGGGCTGGTTTGGTGGTGGCGGGCTTCGAGACGGGCTTGGTCTTGGTGACGGGCGGCTTGGGGGCCGGGGGCTTGGCAGTGGGGGCCTTGGCGGCCGGCGGCTTGGCTGCCGGCGGCTTGGCGGCCGGCGGCTTGGCGGCCGGCGGCTTGGCGGCCGGCGGCTTGGTCTTCGGCACGGCCTTGCTCGAAGCGCTCTTGCTCGGCTCGGTCTTGCTCGGCTTCGTCGTGCTCGGCTTCGTCGCGCTCGGGGCGGTGATCCGGAGGGTCAGCTTCTGGCCCGGGAGGATCAGGTCGGGGTCGTCGCCGACGACCTTGCGGTTCGCCTCGTACAGGCGCTGCCAGCCGCCCTTCACCCGCTCCTCGCGGGCGATGCGGGAGAGCGAGTCGCCCGGGGTGACCGTGTACATCTCGCGGACCTGGGGGACGGTGGTCGGTGTGGCCCGCGTGGCCGGGGTCTGCGTCGCCACGGGCCGCTGCCGGGGCAGGGAGGCGGGCTTGAGGCCCGTGTTCCCCTGCTGGGCGAGCCCGGCGCGCGGGGAGCAGGTCGGCCAGGCTTCCGGCCCCTGCCCCTTGAGGACCTTCTCGGCGACGGCGATCTGCTGGTCCTTGGAGGCGAGGTCGGCGCGCGGCGCGTAGTGCGTACCGCCGTACCGCTCCCAGGTGGACTGGCTGAACTGGAGCCCGCCGAAGTAGCCGTTGCCGGTGTTGATGCTCCAGTTGGAGGAAGACTCGCAGGCCGCGACCTTCTCCCAGACATCGAGCGAGGCTGCCTGGGCCGCACCGGCACCGACCAGCGGGAGCGCGATGCCGGCGCCGCCCGCCGTGACGGTGAGCGAGGCGCGGTTGATCCGGCTCGGCTGGTTCTTGCGGTGTCGTCCCCGTAAGGCCATGGCCCCCCCTTGAGCGCGTGCGCTGAACGCATCAGCAGTCGCCCAAGGTAGGGGAAGGTGACAGGCCGTGACAAGGGTTCAGGGCTCGGTCCAGGCTCGTTCAGCGCCCTGCGGGCCCGGGTTGGGGCTGGGGTTCGGGTTCCGGGAGGGGGGCGGGGCCCGGGGGCTCGGGAACCGGGTTGGGCGGGGGTACGGGAGGCGGTTCGGGCACCGGGGCCGGCGGGTTGGGCGGCGGGCCGGGCGTCGGGATCGGCCCGGGCGGCACCGGGTCGGGGAATGGGTGGGTCATGACGGGTGGGGCCTCTCGTTGGTCGACGGGGCCGTACGGCTCCAGGCTCTCCCGGAGCGTCTGCCCGCGCCCGCCGGGGCCATTCATCCGTGGCCGCGCACCGCGCTCGCGGCGGCGGCGAGGCCGAGGCGGGGGCTGGAGAGGACGGGCAGCGGGGTCGTGGTCCGTTCGGCGGCGTCCGCCATGGACGCCTGCGCGAGGACGACCACCCCGCCGCCGGCGGGGTCGACACGGTCGACGGCCGCTGCGACGGCGTCGAGATAGCCGTCGTGGTCACCGGCGAGGAACGGGGCCCAGGCGCCGTCGACGAGGAGAGTGGTGACGCTCGGGGCCGGGTCCCCGGACTCGTCCCGGAGCAGTTCG
The DNA here is from genome assembly GCF_032436795.1 of Streptomyces sp. P9(2023). Classification (NCBI taxonomy): domain Bacteria; kingdom Bacillati; phylum Actinomycetota; class Actinomycetes; order Kitasatosporales; family Streptomycetaceae; genus Streptomyces; species Streptomyces sp. P9(2023). Next base: position 37,654 of record NZ_JAUPWM010000044.1, on the reverse strand, counting down.
AGGGTGGGAGCAAGGGTGGACTCGACGGCGGCGACGACCACGACCTTCCGGGCACGGACGGCCTCGGCAGCCATCGGCCGGTCGACCCGCAGCACGGGCACACCCAGCGCGGCGGCATTCCGTTCGGCGATGCCGCCGATGGTCGAGCAGGTGCAGAGGACGGCGGTCGCGCCGTCCGCGACGGCCTCGGCGAGGACGTCACGGACGGCGTCGGCCACGGCTTCGGGGCCGTCGGCCCGGGCCCGTACCAGCAGTTCCTCGGCGACGAGGTGCTTCAGGTCGAGGCCGGGGTGGTGGCGGTCGCGGAGCCCGTCGAAGACGGGCACGTGGACCGGGGAGGTGTGCAGGAGGGCGAGGGTCACCACAGCTCGGGGGTGGCCTTGAGCTGGAGCTTGGCCGCGCGGACGACGCCCTCGGGCGGGACGGGGGCCTCGTCGGGGTGCTTCTCGGCCCATGCGGCTGCGTACGGGCAGAGTGGCACGACGGGGACGCCCGCGCGGGCGGCGATGGCGTAGAACTCCCGTACGAGGGACCCGGCGATGCCCTTGCCCTCGTCGCCCTCCTCGACGACGGTGTGCACGGCCACGAGGGCGTGGGGCTCGGCGTCCAGGACGAAGTAGACGACGACACCGACGTACCGGCCGTCCTCGAACGCCTCCAGGCGCCCCTTCTCCCGATCGTCGCGGATCTCCAGCTCGACTGCCATGCGGAACCTCTCCCTCGCTACGGTCGGTCAGGCGTGCGCGGCCACGGCGTGCGGGCTGCGCAGGGTGTCGCCGCCGGGCACGGGCGCGGAGGCGTCGTCCCCGAGCTCGATGATCCGGTTGTCCGCGTCGACGTGCACCACCCGCGGCACGAGCGCACGGGCCTCGGCGTCCTCGACCTGGGCGTAACTGATGAGGATCACCAGATCCCCGGGATGGACGAGATGCGCGGCGGCCCCGTTGATCCCGATGACACCGGACCCGCGCTCCCCCTCGATGACGTACGTCTCGAGCCGGGCACCGTTGTCGATGTCGACGATGTGCACAAGCTCCCCGGGCAGCAGATCGGCCGCCTCCATGAGCTCGCCGTCGACGGTCACGGACCCGACGTAGTGCAGATCGGCCTGGGTGACGGTGGCACGGTGGATCTTGGACTTGAACATGGTACGCATCATCGAGGTACTCCTGGACATAGGCTCCCTGCCTGCGTTTTCGCAGGTCAAGGGCGGTTTCCCTACCCTACAACGAGTCGCATGTTCGGGCAGCATTCCCCAGGTTTTTCAGGACTCATGCTGACCACTTGCTGACTTTCCTGACGCATCGTCAGGCGATTGCAGGGGAGCTTCGCCCGCCCTCCTGGACCCCACCGCGACGACTACACAAGCCTACGCAGCACCCTCCGAAGGGTGTCCGTGATCACCGTCACTCTGGCGGTCTGGGTGGCGGTCAGGAGCGAGGGCGGTCGACCTGAAGCCGGGCTGCGCACCGCCATGGATCAGCCGGCCCAGGCCCCTCCATCCCGCCTCAAAGGAGGAGGCACCCATGGTTCAACAGAAATCCGAGGGGCCGAAACGGCGCGGCAACATAGCCGCAGATCGCCGGTTAGTCAAACCGGCGATCCTCATGACCATGGCTACAGCTCGTCCGGTGACTCTTGGCGGTGGCACAGGGCGGGCGTCAAGGATGTTTGGCCTCCGGTCCGGGCTGATCGCATCACCGGCAAGGACGAGGGTGAGAACCTCTCAGGGCCGTCGGCCGCCTCGTCCTCGCTCCCGATGTCGCACAGCGTGTATCGGCTTATCCTGCGAAGAGAGCGGATCTGAACCGGATGCCCCGCGCGCTGGTCCTTCGAGAGCCAGCCGTCCGTGCCCTGTGGCCGCAACGCCATCCGGGCAGCCCACACCCACCGCCGCGTTCGAGAGGCGGCGGGGAGAGGGACGTGCTATGGGTGCCGCAAGAGGTTCGGACGGCAGGGGCGCGGACCGGCGTTCGCGGATAGAGCGGATGCGCCAGGAGGAGCGGGCGCGGGAACGCCGGAACAGGATGATCGCGATCGCCGCCTCGGTCCTGGTCATCGTGGGGCTGGTCGTCGGCGGCTGGTTCCTCTTCTCCGCCGGTGAGGAGGCCGAGAAAGTGAAGACCGCTCCGGTGGCGGGTGAGAAGACATGGTCGGATCTGAGCCGGAACCACGTCACCAAGGACATCGCCTACCCCGTGACCCCGCCCGTGGGAGGGGATCACGATCCGGTCTGGCAGAACTGCGACGGCGATGTGTACACGAAGGAGCTCCGCAAGGAGAACGCGGTGCACTCCCTGGAGCACGGAGCGGTGTGGGTCACCTACAGCAACAAGGCCACCGCAGACGACATCGAGGCGCTGGGCGACCGGGTCTCCAAGACCCCGTACACGCTCATGAGCCCGTCCCCCGGGCAGTCCGCGCCGATCACGCTGACCGCTTGGGGACGCCAGCTGGACGTGCAGAATGCGTCCGATCCGCGGGTCCCGGAGTTCCTGGAGAAGTACGTGCAGGGCCCGCAGACTCCCGAGCCGGGTGCGGTGTGCACGGGCGGGAAGAGCGACTGAGCCAGACACTGCGCGATGGACGGTGACGTTCCGTGCGGCCGGTCCACCACACGCCGCGCCTATACCCCTCCCGGGTAGTATGCCCCCGATCGGAGACGGAGCCCTGGGAGGATCATGATGGACGGGCAGCGGAGGGCCGCCGCGTGGTGCGGTCGGCTGCTGCTGCTCGGCGCGCTGCTGTGCGGCATCGTCATGATGCACACCCTCGGCCATCCGCCCATGGCCTCGGCCATGGAAAACCCCGCACAGCACGGCTCCGCGCAGGCGCCCGCGAGCGCCGAAGCCCCCGCCGCGCACGGGTCGGCCCGCCTCGAAACGCGAACCGCGTCTCGCGCCCCGCACGCCGACGGCCCAATGCCGACAGACGGCATGAACCCGCTGGCCGTCTGCCTCGCGGTGCTTGGCGCCGGGATCATCTCGCTCACGGCCGCCGGGCTGCTGCGGTGGCAATGCGGCGACCTTCTGACCTCGGCCCGCACCGGGCTGCGGTACGCGCTGCGGCCGAACCCGCCGCCGCGCGGGCTCTCCCTCGTCCAGTTGTCGGTACTGCGCGTATAGGACGGCGTCCGGCCGCTCCGCCCCGGAGCGGCACACGCGCCTGTCCTTCTCCAGCATTGACACCGATACGAGGTTCAACTCCGTCATGCGTACACCCACTCGTCGCGCCGTGCTCGGCGCGGGCATTGCCGTGGCCGGCAGCGGACTGCTCGCCGCCTGCTCCGGCTCCGGCATGGACCACTCCGCCATGGGCGGTAAGCCGATGGCCACTCCGGAGGGCTACGTGTCCCCCGACGGCAAGGAGGTCGCCGACGCCGAAGCCCGGCGCAACCCTGGTCCCGTTCGGAACGTGAAGCTCACCGCGGTCGAGACCCGCCTGGACCTCGGCGGTCGTACCGTCAGGTCCTGGGCCTACGGCGACCGGCTGCCGGGCCAGGAGGTCCGCGTCACCGCGGGCGACACGCTCGCCCTCACTCTCGCCAACCACCTGCCCCAGTCCACCTCACTGCACTGGCACGGCCTCGCGCTGCGCAACGACATGGACGGCGTCCCCGGCCTGACCCAGACACCGATCAAGCCCGGCGCGGCCTTCGACTACCGCTTCGCGGTCGCGCACCCCGGCACGTACTGGTTCCACCCGCATTCCGGGGCACAGCAGGACCGCGGGCTCTACGCACCGCTGATCGTCGAGGACCCCAAGGAGCCGCTGAAGTACGACAAGGAGTGGGTCATCGTCCTCGACGACTGGGTCGACGGCGTGGACGGCAGCACGCCGGACGCCGTACTCGCCGAGCTGAGCCGGGGCATGGGCGGCATGGACATGGGCGAGGGCGACTCCGGCGGCACAGGAGGGCACGACATGTCCGGCATGTCGATGACGGCGAAGAAGTCTCCCTCCCCCAAGCCGTCCGGCCCGCCCCGGATGATGATGGGCGCCACCAGCGACCTCCTCGGCGGCGACGCCGGAGACGTGGCCTACCCGTACTACCTGGTCAACGGCCGTACGCCCGAGAACCCGGAGACCTACTCCGCCAAGCCGGGCGACCGTATCCGCCTCCGCATCATCAACGCGGGCGGCGACACCGCTTTCCGGGTCGCCCTCGGCGGCCACGAGATGACGGTGACGCACACCGACGGCTTCCCCGTCGAGCAGGCCACGACCGAGGCGCTGCTGCTGGGCATGGGCGAACGCTACGACGTCCTGGTCACCGCGAAGGACGGCGTCTTCCCCCTCACCGCGCTCGCCGAGGGCAAGCAGCAGACCGCGATGGCGATCCTTCGTACGGGCGGCGGTGCCGCGCCGAAGGCGTCCGTACGGCCGAAGGAACTGGACGGCAAGCTGCTCCAGGCCGGGCAGCTGAAGGCCGCCGACCCTGTGCGCCTGAAGTCCGGCAAGCCCGACCGCACGATCAAGCTGGAGCTCACCGGCTCGATGGCCAAGTACGACTGGGCCATCAACGGCAAGAAGTACGACCCCGCACAGCGGTACGGGGTGCGCTCCGGCGAGCGGGTCCGGCTGTCCTTCGTCAACACCACCCAGATGTGGCACCCCATGCATCTGCACGGCCACACCTTCTCCCTGCCCAACGGCGGTGCACGCAAGGACACCGCGATCGTCCTGCCGGGCCGGACGCTGCACGTCGACTTCGACGCCGACAACCCCGGCCTGTGGATGATCCACTGCCACAACGTCTACCACGCGGAGTCCGGGATGATGACCGTCCTCGGCTACCGCAATTAATCGCCGAGGGTCTTAGCCAGCCGGTGGTGAACTCGCGGCAGTCGACCGCGAGTTCACCACCGGCCGCCCAAGACCCTGGATCAGTGGTGAGCGTGCCGGTGCCGGCGCGGCGGGTGTTGCCCCTCTGCGGCGTCCTCCTGGGCGTGCCCGGGGTTTACGGGGTTGGCCGTGAGGTGAACGCCGGTGAGGGTGACGGCGACGAGCCTGCGGACCGCGGCCTCGGACGGGAGACCGGCGGCGGCGCTGAGGGCGTGGAGACAGTAGTCCGCAAGCTCGTCAGGGGAGACGTCGTCGCGGAGTTCACCCGCCTGGGCGCCTTCGGCGAGCAGGTCCTGGACGAGGTCGTGGAGCTGCCGGTGTGCCTCGGCGATGGGCTCGCCCTGGTGCAGGAGCGCGGCGATTTCGGTGCCGTGATGCTCGCCCCGTTGGTGGATCATGAGCGCGTAGGCCGTCAGGACGGCTTCGAGTCGCTCGCCCGGGCTGCCGGCCTGGTCCCGTACGGCGGTGAGGTGTTCGAGGTGCCCGGTGACTCGGCGCTCGTGCCAGGCGGCCAGGATCGACTCCACATCGGGGAAGTACTTGTAGAGCGTGGCCCGTCCGATGCCGGCCTCCTGGGCGATGCGCGACATGGTCACCGAAAGCAGGCCGCGCTCGGCCACCAGCGCCGCGGTGGCGTCCAGGGCCGCCTCGCGCACCGCGTGCCGGTGCGTCTCGATCGTCTCGTTCCACAGCTTCGGCATCCTCCGAATATACGTGACGCCGATTCCGTGACACCATGACTTGACAGAGACAATCTGTCTCGTAAAAGTGGCGGCCATCAGCATCCGGCAGCCACGCGCGACAGCGAAGGACATGCTCATGGCCGACTCGCCCTCCCCCGGCACGGACCCGGGCCGGCCGCGTTGGGTGACCGCATTCATCTACGTCGCCATCGCCCTGGTCCTCGTCTTCGTGATCGTCCATGTCGCGGGCGGCGGCATGGGGGGACACGGCTGATGGCCGCCCTGACGCCCCGGCAGCGCAAGCTCGCGCTGACCGCGCACGTGACGGCCTCGGTGGGCTGGCTCGGTGCTGTTGCCGCCTTCCTGGCCCTCGCTGTCGCCGCGTTGACCAGCCGGAATGACCAGACGGTCAGGGGCGCGTACATGGCCATGGAGGTGACCGGCTGGTACGTGATCGTGCCGCTGGCCGCAGCCTCGCTGCTGACCGGGGTGGTGTCCGCGCTCGGCACGACCTGGGGGCTGCTGCGGTACTACTGGGTCGTCGTGAAGCTGGTGATCACCGCCCTGGCCACCGTCGCCCTGGTCGTCCACATGGGCCCGGTCAGCTACGTCGCGGGCCTCGCGGCCGGCCCGGACTGGTCCGCTGGTGAGCACGCGGGGCTGGGGACTCAGCTCGTGATCCAGTCCGGCCTCGCCGTGCTGGTGCTGCTCGTGGCCACGGTGCTGTCGGTGTACAAGCCGCCCGGCCGGACCCGCTACGGCCAACGCAGGCAGCGACAGCAGCGGGCCGTACCACCCCGGGGTGGTACGGCCTGACGGCGTAAAAGGAGGTTGTCGTGAGCCGACGCGGTACCGAATTGATGGAGAGGGCAGGCCGGCAACTGTCGGAGGTCAAGGAGCTCTTCGCCACCCTGAGCGAGGACGACCTGCTCCAGCCCTGCACAGGCGGTCAGGCCGGGGACACGGTCGGCGCACTGGCCGCGCACATCGCCGAGGGGTATCACCGGCTGGGCCGACTTCTGCCGGACACAGCCCACGCTCATGCAGCCGGGCACACCCGCCCCGAGCGCCCGGCTCCGATGACCGTGCCGGACCTGATTCGCCGCCTGGCCGACGCCGAGGTCCCGATCAGCCGACTGGCCGACCTGACGGCCGACCAGCTCGACAGCATGACCCCGCCGATCCCGCACATCTCCGACGCCAGCCGGACCCTCGGACAGGTCGTCGAGGAGGTCATCGCCCACCAGGCCGGACACCTGGCCACGCTCCGACAGGCCGTTGCGTAGCCGGTGTGGCGCGAACGTCTTGTGGCCGTCCCGGGACTCGGGGCAGGGCGGCTGTCGCAGTTCGCAGCGGGCAGGGCGTAGTCCGTCAGCGCGTGTGCGCCTGGTCGGGGGCCTGGCCGTCGTGGGCCATGTGCCGCTTGAGGTCGTCGACCTGCGTGCGCAGCGCGGCGAGTTCCTGCTCGCGCGGATCGGCATCGGAGGTTGCGGTCTTGGGGGCGGTGGAGGGCGTGTCGGTGGTTTTGCGGCCGGACCGCACCCTCAACCAGATCATGGCTCCCATGCCCAGCGGGCAGGCCAGGAGGGGCAGTAGCTTGATCAGTTCGCTCATGGTCGGTTTCCTTGGCGATTCGGTGGTGTGGGGACGGTCGGCGGGGTTGTCAGGGGGTGGCGTTGAGGGCCCGGCGCAGGCGTCGTTCCGAGAGCCGTCCGTAGGAGAAGGGGCGGCCGTCGAGGAGGATGCCGGGGGCGAAGAGGACTCCCGCCTCGGTGCCGAGCCGGCGGCCCTCCTCCTCGGCCAGGTCGATTTCGGTGACGGCCAGCTCGTGGTCGGCGCCGACCTTGGCCAGGACGGTCTTGGCGTGCTCGCACAGCGCGCAGTCGGCCTGGGTGAGGAGGGTGATCCGCCGGGCGCTCATGCCTGCCGCCCGGAGTTCAGGTCGGTGAGGATCCGGTCGACGGGGACGTACATCGTGTACTTGGGGGCGCCGCCGTAGTCCGCGCGCCACTGGATCTGTCCGTCGGGGCCGACGAGCACGAAGCTGTGGCCGTTGCGGGAGGTGCCCATCATTCCGTACTCGTTGGTCTGGTACGCGGTGGAGACCTTCAGGTCCGGGTCGGAGAGCACCGGGGTCTTCAGTGCCTCGTCCTTGACCTTGCGGGCCACCAGGTCGGCCGGGTCGGTGGTGACCGAGACGATCTGGTCGATGCCGGCGGCCTTGACCTCGGCGGCGGACTTCTCCAGGTCGCGGATCTGGTCCCAGCAGGGCTGGCAGGTCAGACCCTCCTGGAAGTACAGGAGCACCGTCTTGCCCTTCAAGGCGGCCAGGCTGGTGTTCCCGCCGTCGCTGGAGGCCAGGGAGAAGCCCGGCGCGGTCTGGCCCACCCCGGGGCTGCCGACCTCGTAGTCCTTGGCCGACGGCTGTCCGGACCCGGATCTGTCGAACACCGCGTACAGGCCGGCGACGACGGCGAGGAGAAGCGCCGCGAGGACGGCGGCGTTGCGCAGGCGCCGACGGCGATGCTGTCGCTGCTCCTGCTCGCGCGTCTGGATCGCCCGCTCGCGCCGGGCGGTCTTGTTCGTGGCCCCGGTGGCTCGGGGACGGGATTCAGCGCCCATGGGTGGAGCTCTCCCTTGCGGTGGTGCGGTCGGCGGACGGGATGCGGCCGCAGTCGGCGTTGTCCGCGTCGGTGGTGGTCTTGGTGGGGCGGCGGCGGGCGCGTCGGATCAGCAGCGCCAGGGCCACGGCGGCGATCGCGGCGACCGCCCAGCCGGGCAGCCAGCCAAGGGCCCGGGTCGCGGCGGACGCGAGGTGCTGGAGGTCGGCGGCGAAGGTGACCCGCCAGCCGGAGTTCGGCATCGACGGGCCGCTGAGCGCCAGGACGGCGGTCAGTACGCCCATGGCGATCAGCAGGATCCCGGCGAGCAGGTCGCCCAGCGGCAGGCTCCGCTGCCAGGCCCCGGCCCGCAGCCGCACCCGCCGGCCTTGAAGGATCTTGGCGGGGCCTCGGTGGCCGCGCTCCCACGCGAGGGCGATCACCACGAGGGGGGCGACCATGCCCAGTACGTAGACGAAGCCCACGCTCAGCGCCGCCGGGAAGGAGGCGGTGGCCCCGGACAGGACGGCGACTCCGGCCAGTACGGGCGCGCAGCAGGCGCTGGCGATACCGGAGAAGGCCCCGAGCCCGTAGGCGGCGCCGAAGCCGCCTCCCTGGGGAGAGCGCCCGGAGGGCATGGGGAGCTTTGGCTTCCACCCGGCGAGCACCGCCAGGCCGCCGGCCAGCATCAGCGCGCCGCCGGTCAGGTAGACGACGAGGTGGTATCGCTGGAGCGCGGCGGACAGGGCTGCGGCTCCGAGCCCGATCGGCACGATCACGGTGGCCACACCGGCGCCGAACACCAGGGTTCCCGCGACCACCCGGCCACGGGAACGGAACCCGGTGGCGAAGTAGGCCGGCAGCATCACCGAGATGCAGCACGGGGCCAGCAGCGCCACCATCCCGCCGAAGAAGGAGGCCAGCAGGGTCGTCCCGAGAAGCAGCTCGCTCATCCATAGCCTTTCCGTACGGCGCCATGCCGCGCCTTCAGCGATCGCCCATGGCACTCCGGGCGGACCGAACTCCCTGTTTACCGGGGGTCTCCGGGTCGCCGACCACGCTAGGCAGGTGGTGTGAAGAACCGATGAAGCCGTCATGTGCACGCTCTGTGCCCGGCCGGAGGCGCCCGGGGCGCTCTTCGTCGCCCGGGAGGCGACGGCGTCCGACGCCCCGGCGCGCGAGCCGCTACGATGCCGCTCGTGATCTCGCGCGCTCCGTACTCGTTCCGCCTGTGGGCAGGGCTTGTGCTGGTCGCCGCGCTCGCGTTCTGTGTGACCGGCATGGCCCGCCCGGCCATGGCGATGACCGGCCCGATGCAGACGATGCACCACGGGGCCGGGCACACCGCCGGGCAGGCAACGACGTCGGCGTCCGCCGAAGCCGGGGGCATGGGCGACTGCCCGTCGACGACCACCGCCTGTGCGCAGCCGTCGGTCGGTCCCACCCACGGAACGGATACCGGCCATGCCGGCTCCCGCGTCGCCGACGCGGGAGCGGCCGTCTCCTCGGTGTCGCAGGCGCCCCGCTCCGGTGTGCCACCTCCCACCGCGCCGACTCCCCCTCCTGATCTGCACCGCTTGTGCGTGTGCCGGACGTGAGGGCACCACGTCCGCGGACTTCTGTCGCGCGGACGTGCTGCCTGTCATGTCCGATTCGGCACGCCCGCGTGCGCGTGCCGTCGTTTCTGTTCAGGAGTGTCGACGCATGCCGTCGTCTGTCGCGTTGCTCGTCACCGGTGTCTCCACCGGTCTGCTCGCCGGTGGTGCTTCCTGCGCCGCCGTCCAAGGGGGTCTGCTGGCCGGCGCGGTGACCCGCCGCAACCCCGCCACCACCCCCACCTCGAAAACCGCCTCACCGGCACCCGCGCGCCGCGGATCCCGCACGGCGACGCAACACCGCACTGCCAGTCGGTCACACGCCGTGCTGACGGAGCCCAGGCCGCTGGTGCCCGTCGGGGCGTTCCTCGCCGGGAAGCTGGTCTCCCACACTCTGCTCGGTGCCCTGCTGGGCGTGTTCGGTGATGCTCTCCAGCCCAGCCCCCGGGCCCAGGCGATCATGCTGCTGGCCGCCGCGGTCCTCATGGTCCTCTTCGCGCTCGACCTGCTCGGCGTCAAGGCCGTGGGGCGGCTCGTGCCACGGGCCCCGGCCTCCTTCGGCCGCCTGCTGCGACGGAGCGCCAAGACCGATTCGGTGGCCACCCCGGCCCTGATCGGCTTCGCCACCGTACTGGTGCCCTGCGGCGTGACCCTGTCGGTGGAGCTGCTCGCGATCACCTCCGGATCCCCGGTGGCCGGTGCGGCGGTGATGGCGGGGTTCGTCGTGGGGACGGCGCCGCTTTTCGCCGCCCTGGGCTACCTGTTCCGCCGTACCAGCCAGGCCCTGTCCGGCCGTCTGGCCGTCCTCACCGGCGTCGTCGTGCTCGGCGTCGCCGCGTGGACGGTCGTCTCGGGGTTGCAGGCAGGCGGCTGGGCGACCTTCAACCTCAGCGACACCCCGGCCGCTGCCGCCGCACCGGCCCCGTCGGACGCCGGGAAGGAATCGGGGAGCGGCCAGAAGCCGGCCGCCGACGGACCCGTGCGCATCGACGCCTCCGGAAAGCAGATCGTGACTCTGACTGTGACGGACTTCTACGTCCCCACCCAGTTCACCGCGAAGGCGGGCGTGCCGACCACACTGGTGCTGCGCGGCAAGGACTCCGGCGGCTGTGCACGTGCCTTCACCATCCCCGAACTCGGGGTCCAGGAGATCGTCAAGCGTGACGGCGACACCAATGTCGACCTGGGCACCCGCAAGGCCGGCACCCTGCGCTTCTCCTGCGCGATGGGCATGCAGACCGGCAGCATCGACTTCCAGTAGAAAGACACCAAGTGATGTTGTTCAGCCGAAAGAACAAGGCCGAGACCGGTGCCGAGGTCGTGCTCGACATCGAGGGCATGCACTGCACGAGCTGCGGTCTGCTGATCGACGACGAGCTGGAGGAGGTCCCCGGTGTTCGCTCGGCCAGCACCAGCTTCCGCGCGGGACGGACCACCATCCTGCTCGACAAGGGGGCGGAAGTGGACACCGCCGAGCTCGTCGCGGCCGTTGGGCGCGCAGGCGAATACCAGGCCCGCCTGGACGGCTGACGCGACGGTCGCGCTGCACACGGCGGCCCGGCCGGGACAACTCCCGGCCGCACCGCCCGAGTGCTTCCCACGCGCCGCGCGGCGTCGTCTGTGCCGACCCCGGTGTCAAGTCTGGGGCGGGCGGTCTCCGGGTGACGATGCCGGCTTGTCGCCCGAGTCCCGCTGGGCGGCCTTGAGCTGGTCGATCTCCGCCCGCAGGCGGACGACCTCGGCTGCCCGGGCGTCCTCGTCACCGGCGGCGGTGGGGGCGGCGGGCCGACGCTCGGGTTGGTTCTGCTCGACGTTCCTGTGCTGGTACCGCCCCATGAACCACATCATCAGGACCATGCCCACGGGGCAGGCAAGCAACAGCAGCAGGAGCGGAAGGTACTGGGACATCGTCAGCTCCTTCCGAAGGGACGGCAGGCCCGCCGACAGCCCAGGTCACCGACCACGGGGCCGCGTTCGGGTCCGCGATCCCGCCGCGGTGGGGTCATTCGCCGACTCGGAGCGGAATGTGCCACCCGTCGGCGGCTCGGCGTGTGCCTCGACGGTCTTGCGCGGTCGCAACGACGGCAGGAAGCGGGGCGTATCGGCCGCGTACCAGGCGCCGAACCTCGCGGCGACCTCGGTTTCCTCCCGCATCGCAAGGCGCCGGTAGACCCAGGCCAGCACCGGGAACATCACCAGTGTAGGCAGGGTCGGCCACATCAGGAGGAACCCGACCATGATGGCGAGGAACCCTGTGTACTGCGGGTGGCGGATCCGCCGGTAGGGGCCTTGAGTGGCCAGCCGGCCCGCCTTCTGGGCGGCGTGAAGCTGTCTCCACGCGGCGGCGATGAGGACGAACCCGGTGATGATCAGGGCGTAGGCGGCCAGGTGGAGCGGGCTCATGTGCGGGTCGGCCTCCCAGCCGATCAGGTCGTTCCACAGGTGGCCCTGGGCGTGACTGAGCCCGAGGTTGGGGAACCAGTTCCCCAGGGGGCCTGCCAGCAGGTAGACGGTGAGCGGGAAGCCGTACATCTCGGTGAACAGAGCCACCGCGAAGGCGGAGAGGCCGCCCAGCACCCGCCAGTCCCGGCCGGTGCGGGGGTGGAAGAAACTCGCCGCGAAGATCACCAGCAACAGGGTGTTGACGGCCACCAGGGCCCACAGGCCGTAGCCGTAACCGCTGCCCGTCGTCCCTCCTCGCTCCCTTGCCCGTGGCGTCCATCTGGCACGTGGCTCGGCGCCCTCAGGGCGCCGAAGCACGCTTTCCGCTCTTGAGGGCGGGTGATCTCACAGGTGCTTCCTGGGCTGGGGCTGCTCTGCGGTGGCGCCGGATTCCCGCTCGGCCTGGGCAGCCTGCGCGGCCTTCAGCGAGCGGAGCTCTGCCTGCAGCGCGCTGATCTGCTGGTCGGTCTCGTCGGCCGAGGTGCTCGAGGTTCCGCTCTGGTTCTGGGCGCCGGTGGAGCAGGAGGAGCCAGCCTTGCCGCCGCGGCTGCCCATGCCGCGCATCATGAAGATCATGCTCAGCGGGCAGATGGCGAGGATCAGGAACGGCAGGACTGCCAGCGCCCACGCCGGCCTCAGCACGAGCAGGCCGACGGCGACGACGCCGAGGCCGATGAGAACGTTCTTGTTCAGGCACATCTTCATGACCACTCCAAGGGGCGGGTCTCCCTCCATGGTGATGCCCGGAGGAGGCTTTACGGTCGAATCTAGGCGGGTGCTGTGAAGAGCCGGTGTGCTCGTGATGCGCGGCCGATGTGCGTCGGGGTCCTGGCGGCCGTGGGGAAGGGGGCTATTTCCAGTGGCGCAGGCCGATGAAGGCGAGGACCAGGCCGCCGATCTGGGTGATGACGTGGTGGGGGTCGAAGGGCAGCAGGGTGATGCCGGTGGTGGCGCCGAGGATGCCGAGGGCGAAGAGGATCAGTCCGAGCGGCATCAGGGTGTAGAGCAGAAGCGTGTCCTGCCCGGTACCCGCGCCCCGGAGGCGGTGGTGTCGCTCGTTCATCGCGTCCTCCTCGTCGCGGCCGTCGATTCCGCCACGGGATCTCTCTTCTGCTGCCTGGGCGAACTGGGCGTGACCGTGCTCTCGCTCGGCTCGGGCACTGCCCCGGGCTCGCCGACGGCCGCAGCGGTCGCCACGTGTGTCCCCGACGCCGGGACCCCGGCGTCGTCGGTCGCCGCCGCGAGGGCGGGGCCGCCGCCGCGGCGCCAGATGAGGAAGGCGACCGCGGCGAGGAAGAGAAGCAGGCTGGTCCACACGTTCAGGCGCAGGCCGAGGAGGTGGTTGGCGGGGTCGACCCGCAGGGTCTCGATCCAGCCGCGGCCCGCGGTGTAGGCGGCGACGTAGAGGGCGAAGACCCGGCCGCGGTCGAGGCGGAAGCGCCGTTCGGCCCATACGATCAGCGCGGCCGCGCCCAGGTTCCACGTTGCCTCGTAGGCGAACGTCGGGTGGTAGGTGGCGGCGTCCGGGGTGGCGGCCGGGCGGTTGGCCGGGTCGATCTCCAGGCCCCAGGGCAGGGAGGTGGGGCGGCCGTACAGCTCCTGGTTGAACCAGCAGCCGATCCGCCCGATGGCCTGGCCGACCAGGATTCCGGGGGCTGCCGCGTCGGCGAAGGCGGCGAAGTCGATGCCGCGGCGGCGGGCGGCGATCCAGGCACCCAGGGCCCCGCCGGCGATGGCTCCCCAGACTCCGAGACCGCCCTGCCACACGTACAGGGCCTCGACGGGGTTGCGGCCCTCGCCGAAGTACAGCTGCCAGCTGGTGATCACGTGGTAGAGGCGGCCGCCGAGGATGCCGAACGGCACCGCGACCATGGCCACGTCGAGGACGGTGCCGGCGGCGCCGCCGCGGGCGCTCCAGCGGCGCTGGCCAATGGCGACGGCGGCGATGACGCCGAGGATCACCATGATCGCGTACCAGTGGAGCATGAGGGGGCCGAGGTTCAGGTACGGGCTGGGCGGGCTCGGCAGAAAGGCAAGGGTCATCGGTTCTCTTGGCGTCGAGGGGTGTGGATATGCGGTGGGTCGCCGGTCGCCGGGGTGCGGCCCGGCCCGGGGCGTGGCCGGGTGTCAGCCCATGCCCATGCGGTGGGTCGCCGGGGGTGCGGCCCGGCCCGGGGCGTGGCCGGGTGTCAGCCCATGCCGTGGTGACCGTCCGTGGACGCGCCGCCCGTCATCGAGCCGGACATCATGCCGTCCATGCCGCCGCCCGTCATCGAGCCGGACATCATGCCGTCCATGTCGGCGGGCATCATCTTCTCCATCTGCTGCCGGGCCTTGGCGCGTTCACCGGCGGGCAGCTGGTCCGTGCAGTGACGGATCATCTCGTCGCGGTCCATGCCATCGTGGGTGCTGTTCGTTGATGCCGTGGCCGAGGGGGTCGGCTGCGGGTCCGTGGCCGAAGGGGAGGCGAAGGCGGTGGCGGCACCGTAGGCGCCGAGGCCGCCGAGCAGGGCGGTGGCCGCGGCCACACCGATGGTCCTGCGGTTGATCATGACCGTGGTCCTTCCCGTCGTTTCCCGGTACGCCGCCGAAGCTAGGCCCGCGCTGTGAAGGGGCCGTGAAGCGGCCATGTGCGGGCCCTGTGCGCTGACGGCGTTCGAGCTTCGTCCCGGCTTGCGCCACCCCCACCCACACCTCCACCGAAGACGCCACTGACCAGCACCTTCACCGAGGGCGGTGCCGTGGGTACGGGCTGGAACACCCCGAAAATCCGCTCTTACAGCTGTTTGCTACCCCCCGGGGGTAGGCGTAGCTTCCGAGTCAGGAGGTGCGTGATGACACATCCCGAGGCTGCACCGAAGCGGCAGTGCCTCGCCCCTGAGGTCGGCGGCGAGTCGCTTGTACGCCTGGCCGGGATCGGCATGAAGACCGAGCGGCGGTCCGGACACGACATCACGCAGCGCACGGAAGGAAAATCGTCATGAGCGCCACGGACATCGGAGTCGTCGCCGGCGCGGTCGCACTGATCGCGTTCCTGGCCTGGTACTTCTTCGGGCCGAAGAAGTCACGCCAGGCCGAATTCGTCGGTGGCGTGCAGGAGATCGGGATCACGGTGAAAGGCGGATACTCGCCCGATCTCGTGACGGTTCGTCAGGGGTTGCCGGTCCGTCTGCTCTTCGACCGGCAGGAGAGCGGGGACTGCACCTCGCGGGTTGTCTTTCCCGACTTCGCGGTGGCGGCGTCGCTGCCGGCGAACGAGAGGACGGCGGTGGAGTTCACGCCCGACAAGGCGGGCCGGTTCGGGTTCGCGTGCGGGATGAACATGGTGCACGGCACCCTGCTGGTCGAGCCGGGCGACGATGACGGCCAGGCGGACGCGACGGTCTCCCCCGCCGAGGGTGAACGGCCCGCCGTCACCACCACGCCCGGCGACGCTGAGCGGGAGGACGCCGAAACCGCTGCTCGACGCGAGGAGATCGCCGATCTGTCGCGCCGGGTCGTCTTCGGCGCGCTGCTGTCGCTGCCCGTCGTCGTGGCCGTCATGCTGCACGAGGTGTTCGGCGTGGAGGTGCCCGGCCTGCTGCTCAACCGGTGGTTCCAGTTCGCGCTGATCACGCCGGTGATGTTCTACACGGGCTGGCCGATCCACCGCACCGGCTGGCGCGCTCTGCGGAACCGCAGCGCCGAGATGAACGCGCTGATCACGCTCGGCACGTCGGCGGCGTACGGCTACAGCCTGCTGGTGACGGTCGCACCTGGCGTGCTGCCCGAGGGCGTGCGCGAGGTGTACTACGAGGCGGTGGGAGTCATCCTCACCCTCATCCTGCTGGGCCGGCTGTTCGAGGCGAAGGCCAAGGCCGGGACCGGGCAGGCGATCCGCGAGCTCCTTGGCCTGCGGGCCAAGACGGCCCGCGTGGTGCGCGACGGCGTGGAGGTCGAGGTGCCGGTCGAGGAAGTCACCGCAGGGGACATCGTCGTGGTCCGGCCCGGGGAGAAGGTCCCCGTGGACGGCGTGATCGTCGACGGCCGCTCCACGCTGGACGAGTCCATGGTCACCGGTGAGTCGCTCCCGGTGACCAAGACCGTGGGCGACGAGGTGGTGGGCGCGACCATCAACCAGACCGGCGCCTTCCGGTTCGAGGCGACCAAGGTCGGCGCGGACACCGTGCTCGCACAGATCATCAAGCTGGTACAGCAGGCGCAAGCATCGCGGGCGCCCATCCAGCGGATCGCCGACCTGGTCTCAAGCTACTTCGTACCCGCGGTGATGTTCATCGCCGTCGCCACGTTCGCTGTGTGGTTCCTGATCGGTCCCGCCCCGGCGCTGACCCTGGGGCTGGTCTCGGCCGTGGCCGTGCTGATCATCGCCTGTCCGTGCGCGCTGGGCCTGGCCACACCGCTGTCCATCATGGTCGGCACCGGCAAGGGCGCCCAGGCTGGCATCCTGATCCGCTCCGCCGAGGCGCTGGAGAGCGCGCACCGCCTCGACGTGATCGTGCTGGATAAGACCGGCACCGTCACCCAGGGCCGGCCGCAGCTGACGGACCTTGTGCCCGCAGCCGGCTTCACCGAGGACGAGGTGCTGCGCCTGGTGGCCTCAGCCGAGCACTCCTCCGAGCACCCTCTGGGCCAGGCGATCGTGTCAGGTGCCGCCGAGCGCGGCATCTCACTGGCCGAGGTGGGCGAGTTCGACTCGGTCACCGGCCACGGCATCACCGCCACCGTCGACGGCCGCCGCGTGCTGGTGGGCAAGCCATCACTGCTCGCCGACCAGGGAATCGACGCCGGCCCGCTCACGGTGGAGGCGGAGGGGCTGGCCACCGGGGGCAAGACGGCGATGTTCGCGGCGGCCGACGGGCGGCTGCTCGGCCTGGTCGCGGTCGCCGACACCGTCAAGGAGGACTCGGCCGCCGCCATCACCGCTCTGAAGCGGCTCGGCCTGGAGATCGTCATGATCACCGGTGACAACACGAGGACCGCCGAGGCCATCGCCGCCCAGGTCGGCATCGACCG
This sequence comes from Streptomyces sp. P9(2023), assembly GCF_032436795.1. Classification (NCBI taxonomy): domain Bacteria; kingdom Bacillati; phylum Actinomycetota; class Actinomycetes; order Kitasatosporales; family Streptomycetaceae; genus Streptomyces; species Streptomyces sp. P9(2023). Next base: position 20,476 of record NZ_JAUPWM010000044.1, on the reverse strand, counting down.
CGTGCTGGCGGAGGTGCTGCCCGAGCACAAGGCGGACGAGATCCGCCGCCTGCAGGACGAGGGCAAGCGCGTGGGCATGGTGGGCGACGGCATCAACGACGCCCCGGCCCTGGCGCAGGCCGATGTGGGCTTCGCGATCGGCACCGGCACCGATGTCGCCATCGAGGCGGCCGACATCACGCTGATCTCCGGATCCCTGGGCGGCGTGGTCACCGCGGTGACGCTGAGCCGGGCCACCATGCGCAACATCCGCCAGAACCTGTTCCTGGCGTTCGTCTACAACACCGCCGGCATCCCGCTCGCGGCAGGCGTCCTCTACCCGGTCACCGGCTGGCTGCTCAGCCCGATCATCGCCGCCGCGGCGATGGCGGCCTCCTCGCTGTCGGTGGTCGGCAACGCCAACCGGCTGCGCCGCTTCACCCCCCAGTCGCTGCCCCCCTCCCCGCCGTCGTCGGCGGACGCCGCGGCCAAGGCGCCTGTGGCCGCATGATGGAACCCGTACGAAGGAATGTGTGCCCGTGACCGCGACGGTGCTGGTCGTCGACGACGAGGCGAAGCTGCGCGGCCTGCTGCGCGACTATCTGGAGCGCGAGGGCTACACGGTGCTGGAGGCGAGCGACGGCCGCAGCGCCCTGGACCTCGCCACCGCCTCCCATTCCCGACCTGGTCGTTCTCGATCTGGGCCTTCCCGGTCTGCCCGGCGAGGAGGTGGCCCGGCTCCTGCGCAAGGCCGGGGACGTGCCGATCGTGATGCTCACCGCCAAGGCGAGCGAGAACGACCGGGTGATGGGGCTGCGACTGGGCGCCGACGACTACGTCGTCAAGCCGTTCAGCCCGCGCGAGCTGGTCGCCCGCGTCGAGGCCGTGCTGCGCCGGGCCCGTGCCGGCCGCACGCCCGCCGAGGAGGAGGCCGCGTCGTACGGGGAGGGCCGGCTGCGGATCGACACCGAACGCCGCGAGGTGCACGCCGACGGCCGGCCGGTCGACCTGACCCGCACCGAGTTCGACCTGCTGGCCGCGCTCGCCTCCCGCCCCGGGCGGGCCTGGACCCGCCTGGAGTTGGTCGGCCGCGTCCAGGGCCACACCTTCGAGGCGTACGAACGCACCATCGACGTGCACGTGAAGAACCTGCGCCGCAAACTCGGCGACACCCCGCCCTCCACCGTGATCGTCACCGTGCCGGGCGTCGGCTACAAACTCGGAGTGGATCGCGATGTGGACCGCGATGCGTGAACTGCTGCGCGGCCGGTTCGCCCGCCGCCTCGCCCTGGCCTTCGCCGCCCTCGGGATCGGCACGGCCGCACTGACCGCCGTGCTGGTGAACACCGCTTTCGGCGACCGCTTCGACGACTACCTGGCCGGACAGCAGCGCACCCGGCAGCAGCAGCTGATCGCCCTGTTCGCCGCCGACTACGCCCGCGACGGCGCGTGGAAGCCCCAGGCACTCGACGAGCTCGCACCGACCGTGACCATGACCGGCTCGGAGGCCGAACTGCTCGACCCCGCGGGCCGCCATAGCAGCAGATGCGCGTAGGTCACGGAGACAAGGACGACTCGTGAACGGCATGACCGTGGGTAAAGCCGCGGAGCTGGTGGGTGTGAGCTCCAAGGCCACACGACTGTGGGAGGCCAAGGGCCTGATCGCACGGGCAAGCCGGACTGAGTCCGGGTACCGGCTCTTCGACGAGGCGGATCTTGAGGTGCTGCGCTTCATCCGGCGCGCCAAGGCCCTCGGCCTCACCCTCGAAGAGATCAACGACATCCTGGACCTGCAACGAGGCGGAGCCCAACCATGTGGCCGGGTGACGGAGATGCTCGACGCCCACATCGGCCAGATAGCCCGCAGAATGGCCGAGCTTCGGCAGCTGCGGCAGGTCCTGCAGGCAGCCCGCCGCACGGCCGACGAGGCTCGCCGGGCCGACGGCGAAGCCGTCATCTGCCAGGTCATCGAAGCCCTGCCGGACCCTGATCAGTAGGCCCGAGGCCGCCCCGGCGCGGCCTCGGGCCTGCCGACGCGTGTCACAGGTCCACGACCAGGCGGGAGGTGCGGGAGCGTGACACGCAGGGATAGACGATGTCGCGGCGGTCCCGCTCGCCGGCGGGCAGCACGGTGTCGCGGTGGTCGGGGGTGCCTGCCAGGACGCGCAGTTCGCAGGTGCCGCAGAAGCCTTCCTCGCAGGATGAGGGGACGTTCGGGGCGGCCTCGCGGATGACTTCCAGCAGGGTGCGCTCGGCCGGGACCGGCAGGACTCGTCCGGTTCGGCGCAGCTCGACCTGGAACTCGCGGGCGGGGGCCGGATCATCAGAGTTCAGGCTCGCGTTCCGGGGGGCGGCGAACCGTTCGATGTGCAGGTGCCGGTCGGGGAAGTCCGTGGCGACGGTCTTCTCCACGGCTCTGATCAGCGGTTCGGGGCCGCAAGTGTAGACGGCCGCTCCCGGCCGGGTCGCCGTCAGTGCGGTGGCGAGGTCGGGCAGGCCGTCGGTGTCCTCGGGGACCAGACATACCCGGTCACCGCCGAGGGCGAGTAGTTCGTCGGCGAAGGCCATGGTCGCGCGGGAGCGGCCGCCGTAGAGAACGTGCCAGTCGCGCCCCGCCGCGGCTGCCGCGCGGACCATGGGCAGGATGGGCGTGATGCCGATGCCGCCGGCGATGAACAGGTAGTGGTCGGCGAGGACCAGCGGGAACCTGTTGCGTGGCCCCCTGACGGCGATGCGCTGGTCCTCCTCCAGCGCGTGGACCTCCGCCGAGCCGCCGCGGCCGTCGGGTACGTGCAGTACGCCGATGCGGTAGGTGTTCCGGTCGGCGGGGTCGCCGCACAGCGAGTACGGCCGGATCGTCCCCGACGGCAGGACGAGGTCGACATGGGCACCGGGCTCCCATGGGGGCAGGGGTGCGCCGTCAGGGGCGGCGAGGTCGAGGGTCACGACGCCGTCAGCGGCGCGCCGTGTGTCCCTCACGACCACAGGCCGGGATCCGAGCGGGTCGCGGTGTACGGGCGGTTCGACGGCGGTACGTGCGGTCGCGGGCGCATCGCCGCCGCCGGTTCGGCGTCCGGCCAGCAGCCGGTAGAGGGACAGGAAGCCGACCGCGGCGGCGAGGGCGAGCGCGGTCCACCACACCGTTGTCCTGTCGGTGCCCGCGGTCAGGGCGTGCACGGTGGTCAGAACGAACACGGCGAAGGTGCTTGCGTGGACGTAGCGCCACCACCGGTGCGGGATGCGGTGCTTGAGCAGGGAGGTGACCTCGATGGCGGCCAGGAGGTAGAGGGCGGTGACACCCCAGGCGACGGCCGCGGGCCGGTAGTCGGAGGTGAAGGGGATCAGCAGCTGGAGCAGGCCGATGTCCACCCAGGAGTCGGCGACGAGCGCCAGCAGATGGACCGTCAGGAAGGCCAGGGACAGGCCGGACAGGAAGCGGTGCAGGTCGAACAGGCGCGCGGGAACCACGCGAGGGCCCAGCACGCGGGTGGACATCAGCAGTCCCCACAGGACGGTGGCGGAGAGCAGCCACCAGGACATCAGCCCGCCGACGCGGGCGAGGTGCCACCAGAGTTGGGGGTCCACGTCACATACCTTTCCCAGGGCCCGGCGCGGTGTGCCGTCCCGTCTTCCGTTACCAGCAGGCCGGCGACCCCCTGGGCCTCCAACAGGGCTCGGCCCGCGGGCAGTCCGGCGATCAGCGCCGCTTTGGCCAGCACCTCCGCCCAGTGCGTCTGACCCGCCACAACGGTGACCGTGGCCACCGCGCCGGCGGCCGGCGCGCCGCTCGCCGGGTCGATGATGTGGTGAAGCCGCTGTCCCTGCCGCTCCCAGCGGCGGCGCAGCCGGGTTGAGGTGGCCACCGCACCGTCGGCGAGGGCCAGCCACGCCAGGTCGGTGCCCGGTCGGGCCTCGTCCTCCACCGCGACGGTCCACGCCCCGGCGCCGGGGGCCGCCCCCGTCGCCCGTACGTCTCCACCGAGGTTGACGCAGGCGCCCTCCGCTCCAGCCGCCAGGAGTTCCTGGGCGACGAGGTCGGCGGCGAAGCCCTTGCCGATGCCGCCGAGGTCGAGCCGTACACCGGGGGCCAGGCGTACCCGGTAGTCCGCCATCTCGATGCCCGCGCAGCCCGGGGCCGGAGCCGGGGGCGGCGTGACGGTGGGCGGCAGGTCGCGTGGCAGCGACGGGAAGCTGTGGGTGTATCCGGCGGCTTCCAGTGCGGGGAGCACGGTGGGGTCGAACAGCCCACCGGTCGCCTGCCAGGCCCGTACGGCCTGACGGACGAGCGTGGCGGTCGGCTCGGACAGGCGGACCCAGCGGCCTTGCGAGGCGTTGAGGCGGCAGAGCTCGCTGTCGGGGCGAAACCGGGACCACAGCGACTCCAGTTCCTCCAGGCGGGAGCGGGCCCGGGAGAGGAGCTGCGGTGCGGATCCGCCGGTCACCAGGAGATGGCCGTCGGATCCCATCACCGGGAACCGCGCCTCGGCCGGCTCAGCTGCCACGGCTGGTCGTCATGGGGGGAGCCGGTGGAGCGGACGGCGGCACCGCCTGCCCCTGGCCCTGGCCTTGGGGCGGTGCGGGGGCTGCGGCCTGCGGTGCGGACTGAGCACCGGAGCCGCAACCGCTGCCGCTGCTGCGCGTCACCGGAGCGGCGGGCGCCGTCTGTTGGGGAGCCGGTGTCGCGGCGGAGGGCGTGGCGCTCGCCACCGCGGGCGCGGCGGCGGCCGCGGACGGTTCGGCGGCGCCCACCAGCGCGGCGGTGAGCAGGGTGGCCCCGGCCAGGCTCGCCGCCGCGACGCTCACCCGCACGGCCATACGACGGTCCCGCTCGTCCTCGGGGTTCTTGGGGTCGGCCACGGTCACATCCCGCCCATGCCCATCATTCCGCCCATGCCCATGCCGCCACCCATGCCCATGCCGCCGCCACCCATGCCCATGCCGCCGCCACCCATGCCGTTGCTGGGTGCGCCGCCGCCGGTGCCGTTCTGCTGGGTGCCGCCAGGGGCCGGGGTGCCGTTCATGCCGGGCATCTGCTGCCCGTTCCCCATCTTCATGCCCATCTCCATGCCCATGCGCATGGCTTCCAGCTCCATCCACATCCGCATCTGCTCCGCGCTCATGCCGTTGGCGGGCGCGGTCGGCTGAGCCGGCGGCGCGGACTGGGCCGGCTGGGTCGGGGAAGCGGAGGGAGCGGGCGCCGCCGTCGTGGAGGGGGCCGGGGCAGCGGTCGCGGTCGGCGAGGCGGCCGGCATGTTCGGCATGTCCGGATCTGCGCCTCCGGCGACCGCCACGGTGGCGGTGACGCCGACCGTCACGATTCCGGCGGCGATGGCGAGGGCGGTGCGGTGCTTGATCTCCAGAGCCATGGGCTTGTCCTTTGCGCGTGTGTCTGACGTGTGAGAAGTGCGTACGGGTGGAGAGGATCGCTACGTGCGGTTGCCCGGCTTAAAACGCCGGAGTCGCAGGCTGTTGGTGACGACGAAGACCGAGGAACTGGCCATCGCGGCCCCGGCGATGAGCGGGTTGAGCAGGCCGAAGGCGGCCAGCGGCAGGGCGGCCACGTTGTAGACGAAGGCCCAGAAGAGGTTGCCCTTGATGGTGGAGAGCGTCTTGCGGGCGAGGCGGATCGCGTCGGCCGCGCCACGCAGGTCGCCCTTGACCAGGGTGAGATCGGCGGCGGCGATCGCCGCGTCCGTGCCGGTACCCATCGCGAGTCCCAGGTCGGCCTGGGCGAGGGCCGCGGCGTCGTTGACGCCGTCGCCGACCATCGCGACGACCTTGCCCTGGCCCTGCAGCCGCTTGACCTCGGCGACCTTGTCCTCGGGGTGGACCTCGGCGATGACGGTGTCGATGCCGACCTCGGCGGCGACGTGCCGGGCGGCGGCCTCGTTGTCGCCGGTCAGCAGTACGGGGGTCAGGCCGAGCGCCTTGAACTGGGCGACCGCCTCCGCGCTGGTGGCCTTGACGGTGTCGGCGACCACCAGGGCGGCCCGTACCTTCTCCTCCCAGGCGGCGAAGACCACGGTGCGTCCCGCGCGCTCGGCCTTCTGCTGAGTGCGCACCATCGTGGACGGGATCTCCAGACCCTGCTCGGACAGCCAGCTCGCCCGGCCCGCGATCACCTCGCGCCCCTCGACGATGCCGGTGACGCCTCGCCCCGCGTGATTGGCGAAGTCCGTGACCGGCGCGAGGTCACCGTGCTCGTCGGCGGCGGCGTCGGCGATCGCCTTGGCGATCGGGTGCTCCGAGGCGTGCTCGACCGCGCCCGCGAGCCGCAGGACCTCCGACCGGTCCTCGCCCTCGGCGAGAACCACGTCGGCCAGCCGCATCCGGCCCTCGGTGACGGTGCCGGTCTTGTCCAGCACGATCGTGTCGATACGCCGGGTGGACTCCAGCACCTCCGGGCCCCGGATCAGCAGCCCGAGCTGGGCCCCACGTCCGGTGCCGACCATCAGCGCGGTCGGCGTGGCCAGTCCCAGCGAGCAGGGGCAGGCGATGATCAGCACCGCCACCGCCGCGGTCAGCGCGACCTGCGGGGAGTAGCCCAGATACAGCCAGGCGAGCAGGGTCTCGACGGCCAGCAGGATGACGACGGGGACGAAGATCGCCGATATCTGGTCGGCCAGCCGCTGCACCTCGGCCTTGCCGGTCTGGGCCTCCTCGACCAGGCGTGCGATCTGCGCGAGCTTGGTGTCCGATCCGACCCGGGAGGCCCGTACGACGAGTCGGCCCCCGGCATTCACCGTCGCGCCCGTGACCGCGTCACCCGGGCCGACCTCCACCGGCAGCGACTCACCGGTCAGCAGCGACTCGTCCACGGCCGAGGAGCCTTCGACGACCACGCCGTCGGTGGCGATCTTCTCCCCGGGCCGTACGACGAACTCGTGCCCGACCGCCAGCTGGTCGATCGGCACCCGCACCTCGCGCCCGTCGCGCAGCACGGTGACGTCCTTGGCGCCCAGGTCCATCAGGGCCCGGATCGCCTCGCCGGCACGCCTGCGGGCCCGCGCCTCGAAGTAGCGGCCGGCCAGGATGAACGCGGTCAGCGCCGCGGCCACCTCCAGATACACCTCGGCACCCGCGTGGCCGCCCGTGCTGGGCAGGAGCGAGAACGTCATCCTCATGCCCGGCTCACCCGCGCCGCCGAGGAACAGCGCGTACACGCTCCACAGCCAGGCCGCGATCACGCCGAGCGACACCAGTGTGTCCATGGTCGCCGCCTTGTGCCGCAGGTTCAGCGCGGCCGCGCGGTGGAATGGCCAGGCGCCCCACAGCGCGACCGGGGAGGCCAGCGCGAAGGCGAGCCACTGCCAGAACCGGAACTGCAGGGCTGGGATCATGGAGAGCATCACCACCGGCACCGTCAGCGCGGCGGAGACCAGCAACCGGTCCCGCAGCGCCCGCACGTGGCGCTCCTCCTCGCCGACAGGACCGTCACCGCCGTCGCCCGCGCCCCCGGTCTCGGCGGAGGCGGGCGGTGCGGGGAGACTGGCCCCGTACCCGGTGGCCTTGACCACCTCGATGAGCTTCTGGGGCGTCACGTCGTCGGCGTAGGAGACCCGCGCGTTGGCGGTCGCGAAGTTCACCGACGCGCTCACACCGGGCAGCTTGTTCAGCTTCCGCTCGATCCGCGCAGCGCACGAGGCACAGGTCATCCCCGTAATGGACAGATCGACCGTGTTCTGCGGCGCGACTGCCGACAGTTGAACGGTCGTTTCCGACTCGGTGGTCGTCATACGGCTACGTGTCTTTCTGTGCCTGGGACCGGGAACAGGCCGCTTCTGGTTCGGCCGCCGACCTTCACCGGCGGTCTGGGGGCCTTGGGTGTGGCACCGGATGGCGCCCAGCAGCCGCCGGGCGCCGCTGGACTCTCCGGCAAGCGTCAGGAGGCGACCAGCTCGTACTCGCCGGCCTCGACGATGGCGGCCCGTACGTCCTCCGTCGCCAGCGGGCTGTCGCTGGTCACCGTGACCCGGCCGGAGGGGACATCGACATCGACCTTGCGGACACCGGGGAGGTCGCTGAGCTCCTTGGTGATCGCGTCGCCGCAGTGGCCGCAGGTCATGCCGGTGACCGTGTACGTGGTGTCGCTCATCTGACGCTCCTCGCTTGCGTGGGGCGACCGCCGGGATCCGCGGTCGTCGGTTGCAGGGGGACCCTGGAACACGCACAGCGTTACACTTCCAGCGCACTGGAAGTTCAAGTGGAGGGTGCGATGAAGATCGGCGAAGTGGCCAGGCTCACAGGCGCGAGCACGAAGACCATCCGTTTCTACGAGGACACCGGCCTCGTCCCGCCCCCCACCCGCACCCCCGGCGGCCACCGCGACTACGCCCCCGAGACCGCCGACCGGCTCCGGTTCATCCGCCGCTGCCAGGCCGCGGGCATGTCCCTCCAGGAAGTACGGCAGATCCTGACCGTCCACGACCGCGGCGAGAGCCCCTGCGGCCACGTCGGACGCCTGCTGGGAGAGCGACTGGACAACGTACGCGCCCAGATCGCCGAACTCGTCACCCTCGAAGCCCATCTCGAAACCCTGCTCACCCACGCCGAGCACGGCCAGCCGTCCGACCACGACAACGCCAGCGTCTGCTGGATCCTCGAATCCGAGCCGGCCGGAACCCCGGACGGCCGCAAGACGACAGCTGCCCCCTCACCCACGGGCTGACCCCCGTCGCGGGCGCCGAAATCCGGAATGACCCGACAGGCCCACAGGGGCCTGGCCCAGCCCTCGCACGCTGGTGACCGCAGCGACGAACAAGGGCGAGTTGTTCAACCGGTTCTCCCAGTGGGTCGGCTTCGGCAACCGCGCAGTCATCGCCGACGACAGGGACCCCTTCTGCCCTGGACACCTGGCCACCGAGGGATTTAGCCAGGCGCCTGATCAGCCCCGTCGCCGGCCGACGCCGGGCAGGAACCGGCCGGTGCGCGCGGCGTACTCCTCGTACGCGGTGCCGTGGATGCGGTGCAGGTAGGGCTCCTCGACGTACCGCACCTGGAGTTCCAGGCCGAACAGGAGCAGCACCAGGCCGGGCAGGGCGAGGAAGTTGGGCACGGTCAGGGCCAGGCCGGTCGCGAAGGCGAGGGCGGCGGTGTAGATCGGGTTGCGCACCAGGCGGAATGGGCGGTGGGTGACCAGGGCGGTGCGCTCGGTGGGATCTACGTCGTTGCGCCAGGAGGCGCCCATGGCGTTCTGGGCGCCGATGACGGCGGCGATGCCGAGCACGGCGATGACGGCGCCGACCGCTCGCAGGCCCGGCTGGTCCAGGACGGGTACCGCATCCACGCCCAGAAGTCCGGCCGCGGGTGCGGCAACCCGGTCAGGAGGCTGCCCGTGATCAAGGCTGCGCGGGCACATAGCTGGGCCGGGCCCGCCGCACGGGCCCGACGGACGCCGGTGTCCCCGGTGCGGCGGTACTGGACGACAATCCGGGCGACGCCGGCGAGCAGCAGGAACCCCGCGAACAGGGCGAGCGCGAGGACAGCCATGGCGTTCGCCCCTCCCGTCCTCAGGTGATGTCAGGTGCCTTTGCGTGCTCCTGGTCGGTGCGGCGCCAGGACAGGGCGACGACGGCGAGACCGCCGCAGACGATGAAGACGTCGGCGAGGTTGAAGGTGGGCCACCAGCCGGTGTGGAGGTAGTCGGTGACGACACCGTCACCGGCGCGGTCGATCAGGTTCGCTACGGCGCCGGCGAGGATGACGGCGAGCGCCGCGGTGGCGGCCTTCGACTTGGGAGCCGTGCGCCAGGCGGCCACGCCGATCCCGGCGGTGATCAGGGCGGTGAAGCCGATCACCACCCAGGAGGGCAGGGTGTCGCCCATGGAGAAGGCGACGCCGGGGTTGTAGGCCAGGCGCAGCTGGGCGAAGTCGGGGCCGACGGGTGCTCCGGCCAGGGTGTCCTGGGCCCAGGTTTTCAGGGCGAGGTCGGCTCCGGCCAGGGCGGCGGCGCCGGCCGCAAGGGCCGCGCGCCGCCGGGCCGCCGAGGACACGCGGGTGGATTGCTCGGACATGGTTCAGACTCCTGCCGCCGCCGGGACAGGCCGCTCGGCTGCTGTCGGTGCCGGCACCGGGGGCAGGGGGCGGGCGCGTCCGGCACGCACGCCATTGCCGATGACGACGATCTCGAAGAGTTCGTGGACGGCGACGACGGCGGCCAGGCCCATGACGCCGAATGCGGCGAGCGGGATGAGCAGGGTGATCAGGCCGAGGGACATGCCGACGTTCTGCAGCATGATCGCGCGGGAGCGGCGGGCGTGGTCGAGTGCCTGGGGAAGGTGGCGCAGGTCCTCGCCCATGAGGGCGACATCGGCGGTCTCGATGGCGACGTCGGTGCCCATGGCGCCCATGGCGATGCCGGTGTCGGCGCTGGCCAGGGCGGGGGCGTCGTTGATGCCGTCGCCGACCATCGCGACCGGCCGCGTCTCGCGCATGCCGCGGACAAGGGTGGCTTTGTCCTCGGGGCGCAGGTCGGCGTGGACCTCGGTGATGCCGGCCTGGGCGGCCAGGGCGGCGGCGGTGCGCTCGTTGTCGCCGGTGAGCATGGCCACCGTGTAGCCGGAGCCGTGCAGGCGGGCGACGACCTCGGCGGCCTCGGGGCGCAGTTCGTCCCGTACGCCGATGGCACCGATGACGTGTCCGTCGTATTCGACGAGGACGGCGGTGGCGCCGGCGTCCTGCAGGGCGGTGACATCGTCGGCCAGAGTGCCGGCCTCGATCCAGCCGGGCCGTCCCAGGCGGGCGGGGCGGCTGTCGACGGTGCCAATCAGACCGGCACCGGTGACCGCCTCCACACCCTCCGCCTGCGGGTACTCGGGGGCGGCGGCCAGGATCGCGCGGGCCAGGGGGTGCTCGCTGCGGGCCTCCAGCGCGGCCGCGATCTCAAGGACCAGCTTGTCGCTGCGGCCGTCGACCGAGACGGTTCGGATGACGGTGGGCTCGTTGCGGGTCAGGGTGCCGGTCTTGTCCAGCGCGACGGCGCGGATCCGGCCGAGGGCTTCGAGGGCGGCTCCGCCCTTGACCAGGACGCCGAGGCGGCTGGCGGCGCCGATGGAGGCGACCACGGTGACGGGCACGGAGATGGCGAGGGCGCACGGGGAAGCCGCGACCAGGACGACCAGGGCCCGCTCGATCCAGGTCTGCGGGTCGCCCAGGGCGCTGCCGGTGATGGCGATGATGGCGGCGAGGATCATGATGCCGGGAACCAGTGGCTTGGCGATCTTGTCGGCGAGGCGCTGGGCTGTGCCCTTGCGGGACTGCTCGGCCTCGACGATCTTCACGATGCGGGCGAGGGAGTTGTCCGCCGCGGTGGCGGTCACCTCGACCTCCAGCACGCCGGTGCCGTTGATCGACCCCGCGTACACCGCTTCGCCGACACCTGCTTCGACGGGGACGGATTCGCCGGTCAGTGCGGAGACGTCGAGTGCGCTGCGGCCGCTGCGGATCGTGCCGTCGGTGGCGAGGCGCTCGCCGGGCTTGACCAGCAGTACGTCGCCGAGCTTCAAGGTGGCCGGGTCCACGGTGACCTGTGCCCCGTCGCGCAGCACGGTGGCCTCGCTGGGCACCAGGTCCAGCAGGGCGCGCAGGCCGCGGCGGGTGCGGGCCAGGGAGTACTCCTCCAGGCCCTCGCTGATGGAGTAGAGGAAGGCGAGCATGGCCGCTTCCTCGACCTGCCCCAGGACGACGGCGCCGACGGCGGCGATCGTCATCAGCGTGCCGACGCCGATCTTGCCCTTGGCCAGGCGGCGCAGGGTGCCGGGCACGAACGTCCAGGCGCCGGCGGCCAGGGCTGTCGCGTTCAGGACCAGCTGGACCGTCTCCGAGCCGCCGGCCAGGCCGGTGATGAAGCCGGCCAGCAGGAACACTCCGCCGACCGCGGCCCACTGCAGTTCGCTGACCTGCCAGATCTTCTCCGGTGCGGCCTCTTCGGTCTCGGCACCGGTGCGCGGCTCGTCGCCGCTGCAACCGCAGGCGTCACCCATGGTCGTCCTCCTTGCGCTGGGTGGCCGCCGGGGTGCGGCCGTAGGTGGGGCACAGATCCACGGCCTCGCCCGTGGCGGCCAGCAGATCCTCGGCCGAAGCCAGCAGGTCCAGCAGCTCCGGGCGGGCCAGGAAGTAGAACGACGAGCGCCCCTCGGCCCGGGAGTCGACCAGGCCGCAGTCGCGCAGGCACGCCAGGTGCGCCGAAATCGTGGACTGAGCCAGGCCGAGCGCCCTGACCAGATCGACCACCCGCGCCTCGCCCTCGGCCAGGCGCATCAGGATCGCCAAGCGGGCCGGCTCCCCCAGGGAGCGGAACAGGGCAACGGCAGCCGACGGCGCCCCGCACGTCGTCGTGGTGGCCGACGGGGCCACCCCCGCACTATTCATCGTCATGGAACGATGATAGCGAACTCTGCCGATGCATTGACAAGGGGGAATCCCGATCGCAATGCACCAAGGTCCGAGGCGCACCGCGCACCTCACCTTCAGGGATGCCACCGAAGGGCAGCCGCCCGTGATGACGGGCAGTGAGCGGAGATGGCGACCATCCCCCGACGCCGCACCCACGACGGGAACGGCAGGAGTGCCCCCAGCTCACACAATGAAGCCGCAAAGGGCGCGAAAGTTACCTTCTGGTTTCATCGCCACGCGTCGATGATATCGCTAGGATCCGATATCGGAACGGTCGGCGGGGGGTCGGCCGCATCGCCTGTGGGGGTTGAGATGCACGTTCTGATTGTTGAGGACGACCAGAGGATCGCGGATGCGCTCGGGGAAGCCATGCAGCGGTTCGGCCACGACGTGACCAGGGTGGCTACGGGGCGCGAGGCACTGACGGCGGCGGAGAGGACCGAGTTCGTTCTGCTGGACCTGGGGCTTCCGGACTTGGACGGGCAGGAGGTCTGCCGCCGGCTGCGGGAGCGGTCGTGGGTGCCGATCATCGCGGTCACGGCCCGCGCGGAGGAGGTGGACCGGATCCTGCTGTTGCAGGCAGGGGCGGACGACTATCTGACCAAGCCCTACAGCATGCGCGAGCTGCTGGCCCGGATGGATGCCGTGGCACGCCGGGTCACCGGCCCCGCTACTGCTGCCGCTGGTGGCGAGTCCCGTGAGGACTGCTGGACTGCGGGCCCCTTGGTGTTGGACCTGCGGGCTCGTCAGGTGCGGGTTCATGGCGAGCCGGTGAGTCTGACGCGGCGCGAGTTCGATCTGTTGGCGGCCCTCGCGGCAGACGCGGGGGCCGTCCGTGCCCGTGAAGATCTGATCAACGAGGTATGGGACGCCAACTGGCACGGATCGACCAGGACGTTGGACGTCCATGTCGGTTCTCTGCGCAGCAAGCTCGGTGTCCGGGAGTGGATCGAGTCGGTGCGGGGAGTCGGGTTCCGCCTGGCGGTGGCTGATGCGGCCTGAGGGCGGCGACAGGGCGGGGCCGCGCGGCGGGCTCGCCGGGCGGAGCGGAAAGAAGGTCGGCAGCGTGCGGAGTCATCTGGTCGCTGCCCTGGTCGTGTTACCGACGGTGGTGCTGGTGGTGCTCGGGCTCCCGTTGGCGGCGGAGCGCGACGACCGGGCGGTGCGGCAGCTCACGCAGATCCGCACGCAGCAGGCACGGGAGATGAAGGACTTGGCCGCCGATGTGGTGCGCGGCGGCGACTCGGACAGGGCACGCAGGCACATCGCCGACTTCCAGGACCGTACCGGCGGACGGATCCAGGTCTATGACGCGGCGGGCCGGGCGTTACTGGGCGCGCTGTGCATTCTCTCGCCCGAGGAGCTGCGAGACGAGGAGCCGGTGCGAGCCGCGCTTACGGGTGACTTCAGAGACTCGGCGGAACAGCGGACGTCCTGGCAGGCGGCCGAGCTGGTGATCGCTGTCCCGGTCGTCCACGGCGGTGTGCTGGTCGGGGTGGTGGTCATCTGCTCGTTCCTCGACGACCTGCAGGTCAGCGTAGTAACGGCATGGGTCATCATCGCTGTCATCGCTCTCCTGGCACTGGCGGTGGCCGCCTTCCTGGCAGAGCCGCTGGCCCGGTGGATCTTGAAGCCCATCCGGTACTTGGAGCGGGCCGCGCTGGATTTCGCCGCCGGGGACCACGATGCGCGCGTACCGGTGGACCTGGGGCCGCCGGAGCTTCGGGTGCTGGCCGAGACGTTCAATCACCTGGCACAGCAGGTCCAGCACCAGGTGCAAGTTCAGCAGTCGTTCGTCGCCGACGCCAGTCATCAGCTGCGCTCGCCGCTGGTGGCGCTGTCCTTGCGTCTGGAGAACCTGGAACCATACGTCGACGAGGACGGCTCCGCGCGCCTTGCCCAGGCATTGGCGGAGGCGGAGCGGATGCGGCGCATCCTCAACGCCCTGTTGCTCCTGGCTCGTTCGGAGAGCCAGGAGCAACCCGCTCACCCGGTCGACGTCCTCGCGGTGCTGGAGGAGCGGGTGGCGTCCTGGCGGACGGTGGCCGCCCCCTGTGCCGTCGGCATCGACATCGTCGAAGGGTGCGAGCCGCTGGGCGCGGCGATCCCGGGCACGCTCGACCAGATCCTCGACGTCTTTCTCGACAACGCTGTACGCGTCTCCCCGAGTGGCAGCTCGATCCGTCTACGGGTGGTCGCCGACGAGGGTGTCGTGGCGGTTCAGTGCCAGGACCAGGGGCCCGGCATGAGCGCCGCGGATCGCTCGCGGGCCTGCGACCGGTTCTGGCGCGGCCCCGATGCCGAACCCGGCGAGGGCTCTGGGCTGGGGCTGGCGATCGCAGCGAGTCTGGCGCGCGCCAACGGCGGCGAGGTGCTGCTGGAGCGCGCCCCCGCCGGCGGCCTGCATGCCGAGGTACAACTCCCCATCTGGCAGCCGGACCTCGCCCTTTCGGGTCCCGCCGCGCTCGAGTCGAGCCGGAGGTGATCTTGTGCCCCTTCTTGCACGTGCCTTGTATGTGCGCTGCCGCTCTGCTGACCTGCGGCTCTCTACGCTGACGCCGTTGCCCGCAGCGTTCGGCACTCTCTGCGCGCGCGGATGAATGTGGCAGGCGTCCCTGCCCGTCCGGTGGCCACCTGTGTTCGCCGGCCCTTGATCTCTTACATCTGCCGGCCCCGTCGTGGGCCGCACTCACCCCTAGGAGGAGGCGTGGGAACCCGACCCGCTGCCCGCACCACCGTGACAGCCGAACCCGCCAGCCCTGCTCCGCCACCACCGCCCCCCGCGCGAGGGCTCGCGCGCCTGGGCACATGGCTCGCCCGGCGGCGGGTGCTGGTGCTCCTTCTCACCCTGGCCGCACTCGTGTTCGCGGTTCCGTTCGGCTCCGACGTGGAAAGCCGCCTCTCCGAGGGAGGTATCACCGCCCCCGGCTCGGAGGCAGCGCGCGCGGATGAGCTGCTCAACACCCGGTTCGAAGGCGGTTCCCCGCACTTGGTGTTCATCGCCAGAGCCGCCGGTTCCGTCGACGCAGCCGATGCCGCGAAGGAGGGCCAGGCGCTGACCGACCGCCTGGCCAAGGAACCGGGCGTGGTGCAGGCCGCTTCGTACTGGTCTCTGGGCAACGCCGAGGCGCTGAAGGCCAAGGACGGGACGTCGGCCCTGATCATGGTGCGTCTCGCCGGGGACGAGGACCAGGTCCGCAAGCACGCCAAGCGTGTGATGCCCACCGTCATCGGCGAGCGCGGGCCACTGAAACTGACCGTCACCGGGGCCACCGCGGTGCGCATGGAGATCGAGAAGCAGAGCGAGGAGGACCTGGTCAAGGCCGAGATGCTGTCCGCTCCTCTGGTCCTGATCATCCTGCTGCTGGTGTTCGGCAGCGTGGTGGCCGCCAGCACCCCGCTCGCCGTGGGCGTGCTGGCCGTGATCGGCTCGTTCGTCGTCCTGCGGCTCCTGGACATGGTGGTCCAGGTCTCGGTGTTCTCGGTGAACATCACCACCGCACTGGGGCTCGGCCTGGCCATCGACTACAGCCTGTTCATCGTCACCCGCTTCCGCGAGGAACTGGCAGCGGGACGCGAGGTGCATCCGGCCATCGCCGAGACCATGCGCACCGCCGGCCGCACCGTGCTGTTCTCCGCACTGACGGTGGCCCTGTCGCTGTCGGCGATGCTCGTCTTCCCCATGTACCACCTGCGCTCCTTCGCCTACTCGGGGATCGCCGTCGTGGCTCTGGCCGCACTGGGCTCGGTCATCGTCCTGCCCGCGCTACTTGCCGTACTCGGCCGCCGGGTGGACGCCTGGAACGTACGGTGGTGGCGCCGCAAGTCGAAGAACAGCGGCGCACGCAGCGACCGCGAAGGGTTCTGGCACCGGCTGGCGATGGCCGTGATGCGCCGCCCGCTGCCCTTCGCCCTGACCGTGGCCGCGGTACTGATCGCGCTCGGAATCCCGTTCCTGCGTGTCGAGTTCGCCGACAGCGACGACCGGGTCCTGCCCACCAGTTCTACCGCCCACCAGGGCGCGCAGGTGCTGCGCGAGCAGTTCGACAGCCAGGAAGGCTCACCCATCGCTGTCGTCCTGCCCGACCTGGACCCCACGACGGATTCCGAGAAGGTGGCCGCCTACGCCACCGCTCTGTCGAAGCTGCCCGACGTGACCCGGGTGGACGCCGCGACCGGCTCCTACAACGCGGGCCGTGAAGTGGCCCCGCCCAGCGAGCTCTCCCAGCGGTTCGCCGCCAAGGACACGGCATCCGGCACCTGGCTGTCCGTGACCTCCGACACCGAGCCGTACTCCGAGCGAGGCATGTCCCTGGTCTCCACCGTGCGGGCCGTGCCCTCACCGTCCGAAAGCCTGGTCGGCGGGCAGGCGGCCTTGCTGGTGGACTCCAAGGACACTCTGGGCGACAAGCTGCCCTGGGCGCTGGGCATCATCGCCGCTTCCACTCTGTTGCTGCTGTTCCTGTTCACCGGCAGCCTCCTCATCCCGCTCAAGGCCATCGTGCTGAACCTCCTCAGCCTCACCGCCACCTTCGGTGCCATGGTCTGGGTCTTCCAGGAAGGGCATCTGCGCTGGCTGGTCGGCGACTTCACCGTCACCGGGGCCATCGACATCGACACACCGGTGCTGATGTTCTGCGTCGCCTTCGGCCTGTCCATGGACTACGAGGTCTTCCTGCTCTCCCGGATCAAGGAGGAGTACCACCGCACCGGCGACAACGTCTCCGCGGTCGCGTGGGGTCTGGAGCGCACCGGCCGCCTCGTCACCGCCGCGGCCGTCCTGGTCGCCACCGTCCTGCTGGCGTTCGCCACATCCGGGCTCACCCCGCTGAAGCTGCTCGGGGTGGGTCTGGCACTGGCCGTCATCGTGGACGCCACCCTGGTGCGGGGCATCCTCGTGCCCGCCTTCATGCGCCTGGCCGGCCGAGCCAACTGGTGGGCCCCTCGCCCCCTGGCCCGCCTGCACAAGCGCATCGGCCTCGACGACTGACTCCCGCCCGCCCCTCAGCAGCTACCTGCCGCCCCGGTGTCATCAACGACACCGGGGCGGCCTTGTGTCCGGGCATCCCTCCGGCGGCCGAGTTCAAGGAACGACACATTCCCCTACACGCGAAATCCTGTTCGGCAGCTGCATATGCGTTGCACGGGTTCTGCATGGCCTGTTCGTAGCGTCTTGGGTGTCGCCTCAAGCACGGCCCAACCAGCCTGCGATGGGCGGCAGTTCGGCGATCAGCACACGACACTGTGGGGGAATCCGGGGATGAAGTTCCTGCACCGCGAACGCGCCGCTCTCGAGACGGTGATGCCCGGACTGGACCAGCAGCTGGCCGGATACCCGCTCATGGACCTGGAGAGCGCCGGCGGGCCGGGGCTGGCCGCCTTCACCAAGGCCGGCGGGCCGGCGCTCCTGGTCCCCGCCGAGCACGGGGGCCACGGCGCCGACCTCCTGACGGCCGTACGGGTGCAGCGCGCGATCGGGGCCCGCTCCCCGTCGCTGGCCGTGGCCACGACCATGCACCACTTCTCCGTCGCCTCCCTGGTCGAGGCCGCTGCCCTGAGTGACGGCCTGGAGTGGATGCTGCTGGCCGCCATCGCCAAGGACCGACTCCTGCTCGCCTCCGGCTTCGCCGAAGGCCGCACCGGCCAGGGCATCCTCTCCCCCAACCTCACCGCCCGCACGGAGGGCGAGAAGGTGTGGCTGAGCGGGTCGAAGAAGCCATGCAGTCTCGCCCGGTCGATGAACCTGCTCACCGCCTCCGTCACCCTGCCCGGCCCCGACGGCACACCTCAACTCGCCATCGCCCTCATCCCCGCGGAAGCCCCCGGAGTGAGCGTACGGCCGTTCTGGGGCAGCCCGATCCTGGCCGCAGCCGAGAGCGACGAGGTCGTCCTGGACGACGTGGAAGTGCCCGCCGAACTCCTGGTGCGCACCGACGTCACCAACGACGGACGCCTCGACCACCTGCAGACCGTCGGCTTCGTCTGGTTCGAGCTGCTGATGACCGCCGGCTACCTGGGCGCTGCCTCCGCGCTGGTCGAACGCACCCTCGCGAACACCAAGGTCGACGCTGCGGTGCGCGCCGAGGCCGCCACCGCCCTGGAGGCGGCCGTCCTGGCTGTAGAGGGGCTGGCCGCGTCCACCGAGCCGATCGGGCAGGACGCCCTCGCGTCCGCCCTGATCTGCCGCTACGCCGCCCAGGACGCGATCAACCGGGTTCTCGGGCTGACGATCGAGGCCCTGGGCGGCATGGCCTTCATCTCCTCCGGTGACATCGCGTACCTGAACTCCGCCTGTCGTGCGCTGGCGTTCCACCCGCCCTCGCGGGCCCGCATGGCCGCGCCTCTGGTGGACGCTCTGGCGGGCGATCCGCTGCGCATCCCCTGAGCCCCCCTCGGTCCCACCTGCTCTGCTGCACCGCCCCGCTCCGGCGTCCGCCGGGGTACGGGGGCGGATTCCGCGGCGCCCCCTTGCCCTCCTGTGGGCCGGGGCGCCGATACCCCGCGCCGCCCTCCCGACTCGGACCCTCGGCGGCTCCTGTCCTCTCGTACGCGCAATCCTGCCCATCCGTGAGGTGCTCGCTCGTGTCTAGTGCTCCCACCGTCCTGCTCACCGGCGCTTCCGGCGTGATCGGTACGGCGCTCCTTGCCGAACTCTCCGACTGCCACGTCATCGCCCTCATCCACCGCACCACCGTTCCCGGTGCCGACGAGCTGCTCGTCGGCGATCTGACCGCACCACTTCTCGGCCTGGACCCGGCCGTGTACAGCGACGTGGTGCGACGGGTGGACGCCGTCGTCCACTGCGCGGCGGTCACCGACTTCTCCAGCGGCCCGGAGGCCACTCACGCGCTGAACGAAGCGGGCACACGTCAGATCGTGCGGCTCGTGGCCGACGCGGACGCCGTGCTCTATCACGTCTCGACCGCGTTGGCCGAGCCTGCTCGGGGAAAGATCCACGGCCTCAGCCAGATCCTGCAGCCGCACCGGGCCGCCCAGCAGGGACTGCGTACGGCCGATGGCGCGGCGTACTGCTGGGTGACCTGTGCGCACCGGGCACGGCCCGCCTCCCAGTGCGCGAAGTGCCTCCTGGCCGACTCGATCCTGCCTGGACGCCTCGGCCGCTTGCCGAGCCGGCCCCGCTGCGGCGGCCCACGCGCCGAGGCGATCTCGCTGCTCGCCCGCGAAACAGTCCTGAAGGGTCCGAGGAGTCCGTCCGGGTCGCAGTAGACGAAGACGGCCGTGGCTCCTGGACCGTGAACGACGTGAACAGCCCTCGTGGGAATCAACGCGGCCCGCACCGCCAGGCGCTGCCCGTACATATCCCCCAGTACCACTTCCCCCTCCGTCACCACCATCAGCTGTACCGCGGCGTGCGAGTGAAGACCCGTGACGCCGACCCGGCCAGCGAACGTCAGGCATCCGGGCTCGAGCGTCACGGCGCCGCACCAGGCAGTGGTCTTCGAGTGCCAAGCGCTCACGGCCGGGCCGGAAGGACACGCAGCGGCAGAGTACGGCTCCTGCTGGTTACGCGTATGGGCCGTGCCGGTCGCGAACTCGGAGGCTGTCTTGGAACGGCTCACCGCGATCACCTCGGTCAGTCAGCGAAGGCTGGGGCGTCAGACCCCGGCAACGCTGTTCTTCCCACCCTCCGCTCCGTCCACGAGCGACTATCCGCCAGATCTCCAACCAGCCTCTTCCGAGTGAACCTCACGGCCAACCACTTTCGAGTACGCCCTGTCTCAACCTCCTCCGCAAGGGCCCGACTCCAAGGCATCCTCGAGACCCGCACCGGCAAGCGATCTGTGGGGCCAGACCGTCTCATGAGACATGCAGAACGCGGAGAAGTCGCTCCGCCGGATCCGGTGCGACCCGCGCTTCCAGGGACGGATGCAGGCGGCCGGCACCACGGTGACCGCCGGAAGCCGCCCCCTGGCCGCCGCGACCGCCGGAGCCCTCGCGCTCCTCCTCGACGTACGGGCCGTCCTCGCCGTAGGCGCGCTCCTCCAGGTCGTGCCCGTGGTCCTGCTGCCGACCTCCCCCGTCCGAGCCCTGCGGGACATGCCCGCCCCGCCCGACTCCCCGGCCGTGCCGCCCGCCCGTGAAG
>NZ_JAUPWM010000786.1:0-243 GCF_032436795.1 Streptomyces sp. P9(2023) | reverse complement strand
CATTGGCACGAAGGTGTGCGAACCAATGGTCTTTCTAAGGTCGATTACGCTTGCTAGCGCGCGACCCCAATATTCAATCGCCAACCTCTTGTAGTAGAGCTGACCCTCACTCGCGGTCGGCTTCTTCTTCAAGTTCAGAATTTGCTGGTTGGTGTCTCTGGCTTGGTAGACGCCTTCACTCGTGTATTCCACATAGTGAAATCACTGATCGCCAGTTTCCAGATACGTGTAGTTCTTTGGTTC
>NZ_JAUPWM010000785.1:0-243 GCF_032436795.1 Streptomyces sp. P9(2023) | reverse complement strand
CTGCTTGCATTGTCGTTCCTGTATTACGGGTGACCAGCACCTGTGTTCAAGCGTGCAGCCCACCATCGTCAATCATCACGGCGCATTCGCCGAGCGGGTGCGCGCGCACTGGGTGTGGGTCATCCCCATTCCGGAAGGTCTGGATGCGAGCAGCTCGCGGCAGTCCAGCCCACGCCGAC
Source organism: Streptomyces sp. P9(2023) (assembly GCF_032436795.1). Lineage (NCBI taxonomy): Bacteria > Bacillati > Actinomycetota > Actinomycetes > Kitasatosporales > Streptomycetaceae > Streptomyces > Streptomyces sp. P9(2023). The sequence goes on along the minus strand of NZ_JAUPWM010000785.1, from coordinate 64 downwards.
ACGCTGGCCGACACGCACACCTTTGGCATGCCCGCCCACGGCAACGACGCGCCCGATGGCCTCG
>NZ_JAUPWM010000784.1:0-243 GCF_032436795.1 Streptomyces sp. P9(2023) | reverse complement strand
GCTTGATCCACTTGTGTCGTTGTCAGAACAGTACCAGCGGCAATCAACATCTTCGGGAAGGCTTCACGCATATTATTCATGGCTAATGCCGCTTGCTCGGTACGAAAGGTTACTTCAGCACACGGTAACCCATTGTCAATTAATACTTGCGCTAATTTAACGGCTTTATTGGCATCCTTGATTGCAATCACGGGGATCACTTTAATGTGCTGCAATTGGTCATTCAGGGTCTTCATCTTTCAA
>NZ_JAUPWM010000783.1:0-243 GCF_032436795.1 Streptomyces sp. P9(2023) | reverse complement strand
CCGCACCCTATCCGGGCACCTTCCTCTACAAGCAGGCGAAGGAGAACGGCTGGTTCGCGTCGGACATTGATCTTCTGACCGACGACGGCACGCAGATCGCTCCGCTCAACTATCCGCATCTCGGCCACACCGAGATCTTTGATTCGGTGGAGGATTTTTACAAGAAGTTCTACTTCCGCCCGTCGAAGATCATGGAGATCGTCGGCGGTGACGACCAGCTTACGAGACAATCATGTCTTCGCG
>NZ_JAUPWM010000782.1:0-243 GCF_032436795.1 Streptomyces sp. P9(2023) | reverse complement strand
CCAGCGGCGTGACGGTGATGATGGACGCCGCCGACGGCTTCACACCGACACCGGCGGTGTCACATGCGATCATCACGTACAACAACGCCCGCAGCAGCGGGCTGGCCGACGGCATCGTCATCACGCCGCTGGCGATCAGCACCTCCAGCGCGCTCGCCATGGCCGGCCCCGACAGGGCATGGCTGTCGCGCCCGATGAAAAGCGGCCCGTCGATCCCCTGGCCCTTGCGGTACAGGCAGATCG
>NZ_JAUPWM010000781.1:0-243 GCF_032436795.1 Streptomyces sp. P9(2023) | reverse complement strand
GCTGCCTATGCGGCAGTGAACAATAGTTGCAGTTAGTGATTAGGGTTTTATCTTTTCTAAGCTGCCTATGCGGCAGTGAACTTGCAAGGTAAAGCGGGGGAGCTGTGGCGCGGCTTTCTAAGCTGCCTATGCGGCAGTGAACAAAACGGAATCAAGGGAAAAAAGAAATAGGCATTTCTAAGCTGCCTATGCGGCAGTGAACTGTCAGCTGTTTACTCATGCATCGCAGTGCTTTTTCTAAGC
>NZ_JAUPWM010000148.1:0-486 GCF_032436795.1 Streptomyces sp. P9(2023) | reverse complement strand
TGATCATGCACTGATCACATAATTGATCCTGCACTGATCACATGGCTCATCACGCACTGATCCGGTGGCTGATCACACACGTATCACGTGACTGATCATGTACAGATCACGTGAATAATCATGAAGTGATCACGTGGCTATCCTGCACTGATCACGTGGATATCATGCACTGATCATGTGGCTGATCACACACGTATCACGTGACTGATCATGCACTGATCACGTGGCTATCATGCACTGATCACGTGGCTATCATGCACTGATCACGTGGCTGATCATGCAATGATCACGTAGCTACCATGCACTGGTCACGTGACTGATCATGCACTGATCAGGTAATTGATCATGCACAGATCACGTGACTGATCATGCACAGATCACGTGACTGATCATGCACTGATCACGTGGCTATCATGCACTGATCACGTGGCTGATCATGCAATGATCACGCCTCTAACATGTAATGGTAACATGGCTTATGATGGT
>NZ_JAUPWM010000780.1:0-243 GCF_032436795.1 Streptomyces sp. P9(2023) | reverse complement strand
CGCCGGCCCGCGCGAGGGCATCGTCGTCAACCTGCCTGAGCACCGGCTGTATTTCTTCCCGAAGCCCAGAAAGGGAGAGAAGCCTGTCGTCATCACCTATCCGGTGAGCATCGGAAAGATGGACTGGCATACGCCGCTCGATGTCGAGCAGCGTGTCCTGATAGGTGGACTTGATCCGCTCGTCCGTGCCGAACACGGCCGAACCGTTCTCCGGAAGCTCATAGACGGTCGCGGCGGCGGGAC
>NZ_JAUPWM010000779.1:0-243 GCF_032436795.1 Streptomyces sp. P9(2023) | reverse complement strand
ATGGAAGCAGGCACGCTGGTGGAATGGCATGGGGACGATGGGCGCCGCGGTTGGCGGTGGCGCTGGCACGGCCGCTGCCTCGCCTTCGGCCCAAATCAGCGCCAGCGGCGTTCCGACCGGGACCTTGCTATGAAGCTCAACCAGAAATTTCTCGATCCGGCCGGCCTGAAAGGTCTCAATCTCGATCGCGCCCTTCTGGGTCTCGACCACCGCGACGATGTCGCCGCGCTTGACCATGTCGCC
>NZ_JAUPWM010000778.1:0-243 GCF_032436795.1 Streptomyces sp. P9(2023) | reverse complement strand
AGCTGATAGGTCAACGGTTCGCCGCTGTACCAGCCATTGATGGTTTCATCGGGGGTCAATTCGCCTTCGTTGCGCAGCTCTACGTCTTCTGGCAACTCACGTGTTGCCACTGACAGGGTAAACAGGCCGCTGTCGGTACCGTACGCCGTGCGGGCCGTGATCTGATAGCTGCCCGGTGCCAGGAAATCGGCAATACGGGCGTCCAGATTACCGGCACTGTCGTCGTCTTCACGGTAATAGCCG
>NZ_JAUPWM010000777.1:0-243 GCF_032436795.1 Streptomyces sp. P9(2023) | reverse complement strand
GAAGTCAATGTTTCAAAAGTGGCTGTCACATCATCTTGTAATAAATCAGGGATCGGATCTAAGCTGTCACCTAAACGAATAAATCCTTCTCGCAGCGCCCCCTCCTCTTGAGTGGCGTCGTACACAGTGCGAACTTGCTGAACTAACGCTTTAGCTGTAGTAATCTCATCCGTTGCAGCCGGAGGGGTAATCTTTGGTGGGGAGTCTTTAGCATCGTCAATTTTTTGTACGACATCATCTAAC
>NZ_JAUPWM010000776.1:0-243 GCF_032436795.1 Streptomyces sp. P9(2023) | reverse complement strand
CTTCGGTTCGCGCTTTTCGAGGAATGCCTTGATCGCCTCGCGATAGTCTTCGCTGGTGGTGGCGAGTGCGTACTGATCGAGGTCCATGAACGTCGTGGCGGCATGCAGCGCATTGGCGGCGGCGTTGACGCCCTGCTTGGACATGCGCACCGCATTGGGCGGAAGCTTCGCCACCTTCTGGGCCCAGCGCCGCGCCGCAGCGAGGGCTTCGCCGTCGGGCACAACCTCGTCGGCGAGGCCCCA
>NZ_JAUPWM010000775.1:0-243 GCF_032436795.1 Streptomyces sp. P9(2023) | reverse complement strand
CATCGACGAAGCCGACGTTGCCGATGGCGCGCGCGCCGACACCCGCGCCGATCACCGGGACGCGTTCGCGGGTGTGGTCGGTGCCGCTCCATGTCGGGTCGTTGCCGTGGTCGGCAGTGAAGATGGCAAGATCGCCGGGGCGAAGGCGTTCAAGGTACTGCGCTACGATTTCATCGAACCATTCCTGGGCCTTGGCATAGCCCTCCGGGTCGCGGCGGTGGCCATAGAGGCTGTCGAATTCGA
>NZ_JAUPWM010000147.1:0-487 GCF_032436795.1 Streptomyces sp. P9(2023) | reverse complement strand
GATTCGAGAAACCAGCGGTCGAATCAATCAGCAATCACGCAGTATTGCCCAAGATGCGCAAGATAATCTTCGTCAGTCTGATCAGCAAAAGCAACAAGTTGAACAAGTTGTGACGGCTATCGAACAGATGGCAACCTCTGCGAGATCATCCGCTAGGCAGGTAGAAGTGATTGCTGAAAATGTGCGTTACGCAGATGCAGATACGCAAGCGGGATTGGCCGTTGTAGGGTCGGTACTTCGTTACGTTGAAGCCTTAAATCAACAGTTGAACCATTCTACTGCGGCGATTCTCCAAGTGGGTCAAAACAGTGAACGTATTCAAAAAGTCAAGCAAATGATTGATGAAATTGCTGAGCAAACTAATTTGTTGGCCCTTAATGCCGCTATTGAAGCAGCACGAGCAGGGGAGCAAGGACGTGGCTTTGCTGTGGTTGCGGATGAAGTCCGTACTTTAGCTCACCGAACGCAAACATCGGTGCAGGATGTT
>NZ_JAUPWM010000774.1:0-243 GCF_032436795.1 Streptomyces sp. P9(2023) | reverse complement strand
TAATTTGTTGTATCCAGTAAGCTACCATACCAGTTTGTGAAATATTCAACTCTCTCTGAGAATAATAGTTAACATCTGTCTTCATTTTACTTATCCTAATACAGTGTTCCAATCAACATATCTAATGCTTTGATCACAAAAAATGGTAATACCATCCCACCTAAGCCATAAATAAGCATATTATTTCGCAATAATTTGTCGGCGGAGGCAACACTAACCTTGACACCTTTCATTGCCAGTGGA
>NZ_JAUPWM010000773.1:0-243 GCF_032436795.1 Streptomyces sp. P9(2023) | reverse complement strand
GAGCACAGCTTGCCGCTGAGGTCCTTGTTGTTGAGCCCGGAGAAGATGACGATCTTGTTCTTCTCCTGGGCCAGCGTCTGGACCGGGAGCGCAAGGCCGGAATTCAGCACGTCGACGATCACGTCCACGCCCTCGGTGTCATACCAGCGGCGCACGATGCCGACGCCGATATCCGGCTTGTTCTGGTGATCGGCCGAGGTGATCTCGATGGGCCGACCGAGAAGCTGCCCGCCGAAATCCTCA
>NZ_JAUPWM010000772.1:0-244 GCF_032436795.1 Streptomyces sp. P9(2023) | reverse complement strand
CTTTGAACCCTCTGTGTACTCATATGATGGGGAGTGGTTTCATAATTTCTATTTAGATACTGCAAGCACTTCTGGTTGGTATCCTCTATCTGTGTCAATTTTTTTTAAGGCTTTCATAGCGAAAGTTGTGTTTCGACACTATAAAGTTAGTTTTCTTTTTTTCTTTCTCACTATAGTGCTAATTATGTCACAAGATGTGATAATGGAAGGGAATTTGAAGCCATTTCTGCTGTTTATTTTTTCG
>NZ_JAUPWM010000771.1:0-244 GCF_032436795.1 Streptomyces sp. P9(2023) | reverse complement strand
CCGAGCTCCGCGAGCGTTGCGATGCGGATCCGAACTGCCTCGGCAATACGCTTCGCCGCAAGCCGCTTCTCCTCCGTGATCCTCGCCGGCAGCCCGCCCTCGGCCGCCTGCTTCAGCCCTTTGCCACGACCAACAGCGCGCTGATGAAGAAGCGAGTGTCGCGCTTCATGGTGAGCGGCGCCTGCCCGGTCTGCAATGGCCGGCGCCTCAGGCCTGCGGCCCTCTCGGTGACGTTTGCCGGCAG
>NZ_JAUPWM010000770.1:0-244 GCF_032436795.1 Streptomyces sp. P9(2023) | reverse complement strand
AGCCGCTTCACAGGCAATATCAAAGGCCTGATTAAGCGCTTCCTCTTGTGCAGGCTCAGCCTTACCTAAAGAATTCCAATTAGCGCGAGCCAGTTTTACTTGCTCTGAGCGCGCTTTCGCATCGGTTACTTCTAAGGCGGCTAATGGCTGCATTTCGGCTAGCAGTGTTTGTTTACGAGGCGTAGCAATATAATGTTGTAGCGACTCTAATTCGGCATGTAACGCAGTAATTTCAGCATACTCT
>NZ_JAUPWM010000769.1:0-244 GCF_032436795.1 Streptomyces sp. P9(2023) | reverse complement strand
GTTAGTCTGTATTAAAACATTAGAACGTTATTTCGAATTATCGGGTCAATTAACAACGAGTCATTCATGAAAATTTTAGTAATCGGGCCGTCTTGGGTAGGCGATATGGTGATGTCACAAGGCTTGTATTCTGAGCTGAAGAAAATCTACCCAGAGTCAACATTAGATGTGTTAGCACCTGCTTGGTGTAAAGGTATTCTAGAGCGAATGATTGAGGTTGATAACGCACTAGAAATGCCTCTTG
>NZ_JAUPWM010000768.1:0-244 GCF_032436795.1 Streptomyces sp. P9(2023) | reverse complement strand
ACCGATTGAATTGGGAATTGGACCAGTATAAGGGAGATCGTTCGGCTAAAGAGACACTTGCACGAGGCTTCTTCTTTGTGGATGATTACCCAGAGGAAGTGCTTGATGTGGTGGAAAATGGCACGGCTGTTACAACCCTTGATGGTCAGAAGGTATCAGGAATAACGGTTAAAACCTATGCTTCGTTAAATAATGCCCCAAAAGACCTTCAAGATAAATTAGCTCGTGCCAAGATTACACCGAC
>NZ_JAUPWM010000767.1:0-244 GCF_032436795.1 Streptomyces sp. P9(2023) | reverse complement strand
CAATTTCGTGCTGGCGACGTTCTATCGCTTCGCGTCGTCGAGCGGCTGCCTCGAGATCTCGATCCGCACACCCACATTCCCGGCACAGGCGCCGGGTCTGAAGGAGAGCGCATCGGCGGAAGCCATCGACATCAGGCACGATGGATGGAAGGCCCGTCTTCCCAAAGGCGAAGACGATCTCTGGAACGTCCTCACGGCGTTTGACGGCAAGGAGCAGGCGGCGCTGTTCGCGCATTGCGCATCG
>NZ_JAUPWM010000766.1:0-244 GCF_032436795.1 Streptomyces sp. P9(2023) | reverse complement strand
CTGCCGCCGGGTCTGCGCAGCGGCCAGACGACCAGCGGAGAAACAACTCCTCAAACCATTATCCTGGGCAAATATGCGACCGCCGGCAACATGGTCTGCCCGCCGATGACACATGGGCGTGACGGGCGGACGCCCAATGCCTACCTCACCTATGTGATCGACCTGGCCGACATGCCGCTGCACAGTCTTGACGCGATCTGGATCGACGACGAGCGGTTGATCCCCGGCAATCTCGACGGCGAAG
>NZ_JAUPWM010000765.1:0-244 GCF_032436795.1 Streptomyces sp. P9(2023) | reverse complement strand
CTGCATGAGCCTGCCCGTAAATGGTCCGAGGTTGGTTGGGTTGCTCGCCGTGCATGGATGACACGTAAGGAGTTGCGCAAGCGCTTTCTAAAGGCATCCGGCGATGTTTACAAGGACGTAAAGCTTTCCAAAAAGCGTGAAGACGAAGAACGCGGCAATGATGATAAGTCGTTGAAGGGTAGCGTTTGGGAAGTCTGGCATCGCGCTGATAACAAGGTTTATTGGGTATCTGAGGGCGTTGATC
>NZ_JAUPWM010000764.1:0-244 GCF_032436795.1 Streptomyces sp. P9(2023) | reverse complement strand
CAGAATCGGCCGTTACTGCGGTTCAGAACCTGATTGCGGAGAAGATGGTATGAGCGCGCTGTGGATTGCCAATGTCCATGTGACCAACGCAGAAGCTTATGGCCGTTATGCCACATTGGCGACGCAAGCCATTGCCGCTCATGGTGGCGTGTTCCTTGCCCGTGCCGGCCGCTATGTTCAGCTTGAAGGCAAGGACCGGGCGCGCAATGTCGTGGCGCGCTTTCCCAGCCTTGAGGCGGCCGAG
>NZ_JAUPWM010000763.1:0-244 GCF_032436795.1 Streptomyces sp. P9(2023) | reverse complement strand
CGCGCTGACCGTGCCATTACCCATCCGGGCAAAGTAGCGGTCCAGCAGCGCGAACTCACGCGCGCGGTCGCGCAGGCCGGATGACCCCGAACCGTCCCACAGCAGGCCGACCTCGCTCGGCAGCGTGCGGGGAGCGCTACTGATCGGCACCGGCAGCTGCGCCAGCAGATAGTGGCCGTCCTGCCACGGCGCCACCTGCACCTGCGGCTTGCGTTCGGCCGGCAGGGTCCATTGCAGCTGTGGC
>NZ_JAUPWM010000146.1:0-489 GCF_032436795.1 Streptomyces sp. P9(2023) | reverse complement strand
GCGGAGGCTCTGGCCCCGGTGCGTTTTGACGGCTGGGATGCGAGCGGGCAGCCGGTGGGACGCCCGATCCACTCCCCGTTCGTCCGCTGCCTCGCGACCGAGGAGAAGCAGTCGGGCAACACGTTCCAAAACATTGCTTTCGTGATGGGTGACTGGGGACACGACAACCACCCAGACATCTACGACGGCGTGAAGGGCATCCGCGACTACCGCTCAGCGACCAACATCTATCTGCCGAACGGTGGGGAGTGCCGCGCGAGTTCGTCTGGCGCCGCGTCGAAGGACGGCGGCAAGGAAACGTTCCTCGTGCCGGATGAGGTGCACCTGTACGTGCTCCCGGAGCTGCGGAACATGTACGCCACGACGATGCGTAACTTACCGAAGAGGTCGCGTGACGAACCGTGGGCGCTGCTGACAACGACCGCATTCCGTTACGGCGAGGAGAGCGTCTGGGAGACGATCTACAAGCGTTGGAAGGCCGAGCAACTA
>NZ_JAUPWM010000043.1:0-57674 GCF_032436795.1 Streptomyces sp. P9(2023) | reverse complement strand
CCCGTACACCGGGTCCGTGGCTGCGATCTCCCGGGGGGCGACCCCCGTGCCCCCGTACGGGCTACCCGTACACCGGGCCCGTGGCTGCGATCTCCCGGGGGGCGACCCCCGTACCCCCCGTACCCCCGGACGGGCTACCCGTACACCGGGCCCGTGTACTTCTCGCCCGGGCCCTGGCCCGGCTCGTCCGGGACGATCGAGGCCTCGCGGAAGGCCAGCTGCAGGGACTTCAGGCCGTCGCGCAGCGGCGCCGCGTGGAAGGAGCTGATCTCCGTCGCACCGGCGTCGAGGAGGCCGGCCAGCGCGTGGACCAGCTTGCGCGCCTCGTCGAGGTCCTTGTGCTTCTCACCGTCCTCGGTGAGGCCGAGCTTCACCGCGGCGGCGCTCATCAGGTTCACCGCGACGGTCACGATGACCTCGACCGCGGGAACCTCCGCGATGTCACGGGTCATGTCGTCGAAGTCGGGGGACTCGTTCTGGGGCGTCTCGCTCATGCCCCACACGATAAGCGGACCGGACGCCCTTCCCGCGCCCCGTCCCCGTTCGCGTACCGGGACGGTCCCTGCTAGCCTGGTGTGACGACCGGCCGGACACCTATGTGCCCGGCCCACAAGTGGAGGCTCCGATCTCCCACCTGGCTGCCCTTACGGGCGGCGGGTCACCGGTCAGGTGGCGCCCATCGTTCCGTACGGACGATGGAGCCGCCCGATGTGCGCCCCGCGGTTGACCGTGGTGGTGCTCCGGTATTTCCGTGGAGCCCCGCCTGTGTCCCGTCTGGGGCGTTTTTCATGTTCCGGTGCGGTTGGTCTCACGAAACAGAACATACGTGTCCGTCCGCCAGGCGGTCACGTGGTGCTACCGAGGAGGATCCATCAGCGCCGAGCCCCGCATCAACGACCGGATTCGCGTTCCCGAAGTGCGACTTGTCGGTCCCAGCGGCGAGCAGGTCGGGATTGTTCCGCTTGCCAAGGCCCTTGAGCTTGCTCAGGAGTACGACCTCGACCTCGTCGAGGTGGCGGCGACCGCCCGTCCGCCCGTCTGCAAGCTCATGGACTACGGGAAGTTCAAGTACGAGTCGGCCATGAAGGCCCGTGAGGCGCGCAAGAACCAGGCGCACACGGTCATCAAGGAGATGAAGCTCCGGCCGAAGATCGACCCGCACGACTATGACACCAAGAAGGGTCACGTCGTTCGGTTCCTCAAGCAGGGTGACAAGGTCAAGATCACGATCATGTTCCGTGGTCGTGAGCAGTCCCGCCCCGAGCTTGGCTTCCGGCTGCTGCAGCGGCTGGCTTCGGACGTCGAGGAGCTTGGCTTCATCGAGTCCAACCCGAAGCAGGACGGCCGGAACATGATCATGGTTCTCGGCCCGCACAAGAAGAAGACCGAGGCCATGGCCGAGGCGCGTGAGGCCCAGGCCGCGCGCAAGGCGGAGCGTCAGGGCATCGCGTCCGACGACACCGCCGAGGCTCCGGCCGAGGAGGCTTCGGCCGAGGCTCCCGCCGAGGCCGAGAACCCCGAGGCGTGACCCGACGGGCTGCCACCCAGGCAGCCCCGGGCCCCGCCCGGAACCACCACACCAAGAATTGACGCTCCCGGATGTCCGGTGCCCGCACCGGGGGGAGCGCCACTGACGAGGAGATAACGGCGCGATGCCGAAGAACAAGACGCACTCCGGTGCCAAGAAGCGCTTCAAGATCACCGGCTCCGGCAAGGTGCTGCGCGAGCGCGCCGGCAAGCGCCACCTGCTCGAGCACAAGTCGTCCAAGCTGACGCGTCGCCTCACCGGCAACGCCGAGATGGCCCCGGGCGATGCCAAGAAGATCAAGAAGATGCTGGGCATCTGACCGATCCTCTCGTGTCCTCGGTGACGAGGGCCCTCCGGCCAGTCCGGGACCAATTCGTTTTCGGGTCGTGTGAGTCCAACCACGACCCCGCTACAAGGAGTTAACAAGTGGCACGCGTCAAGCGGGCGGTCAACGCCCACAAGAAGCGCCGGGCGATCCTCGAGGCGGCCAAGGGCTACCGCGGTCAGCGTTCGCGCCTGTACCGCAAGGCCAAGGAGCAGGTCACCCACTCGCTGGTCTACAACTACAACGACCGCAAGAAGCGCAAGGGCGACTTCCGTCAGCTGTGGATCCAGCGCATCAACGCCGCTGCCCGCCAGAACGGCATGACGTACAACCGCCTCATCCAGGGTCTGAAGGCCGCCAACATCGAGGTGGACCGCAAGATCCTCGCCGAGCTGGCCGTCAACGACTCGAACGCGTTCGCCGCGCTCGTCGAGGTCGCGCAGAAGGCCCTCCCGGCCGATGTCAACGCCCCGAAGGCCGCTGCCTGATCTTCAGGCCGCAGATCCTTCTGCACCGGACCCGCAGGCCTTCGGGCCTGCGGGTCCGGTCGTGTTCGGAGCCACGCCAGGCCCCTGCCGGGCGCGGAACCCCGATCACCCACCGGCCCGACGACCGGCCTTGATCAGCCGGCCGCCCGGATCATCCGCCCGGCCCGCCGATCATCCCGGACCCTCCGATCACCCGCCCGGACCCCCGAAAAGAGCCACCGACCCCATGGGTACCCCCGAGCTGATCTCCCCGCGTTCGCCGCGCGTCGTCGCCGCCCGGCGGCTCGCCAAGCGCAACTTCCGGAGCAAGGACCGCCTCTTCATCGCCGAGGGCCCGCAGGCCGTCCGCGAGGCCGCCGAGCACCGCAGCGGCTCCGGAGAGCCCACCCTCGTCGAGCTCTTCACCACCGTCGAGGCGGCCGAGCGGTACGACGGGATCGTCGACGCCGCCCGCGCGGCCGGGGCCCGGGTCCACTACGCCGACGCCGCCGTCCTCGCCGAGGTCTCCCAGACCGTCACCCCGCAGGGGCTCGTCGGGGTCTGCCGCTTCCTCGACTCGCCGTTCGAGGAGGTCCTCGCGGCCAGGCCCAAGCTGGTCGCCGTCCTCGCCCACGTACGCGACCCCGGGAACGCCGGCACCGTGCTGCGCTGCGCCGACGCGGCAGGCGCCGACGCCGTCGTCCTCACCGACGCCTCCGTCGACCCGTACAACCCCAAGTCCGTCCGCGCCTCCGTCGGCTCCCTCTTCCACCTCCCGGTCGTGGTCGGCGTCCCGGTCGAGCGGGCCGTCGCCGGACTGAAGAGCGCGGGCGTACGGATCCTCGCCGCCGACGGTGCCGGTCAGGACGACCTCGACGACGAGCTGGACGCCGGCACCATGGGCGGGCCCACCGCCTGGGTCTTCGGCAACGAGGCCTGGGGGCTCCCCGAGGAGACCCGCGCGCTCGCCGACGCCGTGGTCCGCGTACCGATCCACGGCAAGGCCGAGAGCCTCAACCTCGCGACGGCCGCCGCCGTGTGCCTCTACGCCTCCGCGCGTGCGCAGCGCCCCCGAACCTCCGTCTGAGGGGCTCCAAAGCGTCACCCGCACCTAGTAGGGTGACCAACTCGGGGGCCCACTGCGCTACACGGAGGGGTGGGGAACGGGGATGACGGTCGGTACGGACAGTCCCGCACAGGCACGGAGTGCCGCGCCGGATGCCCCGGAGGGGTCCTCGGAAGCCCCGAAGAACCAGGACCCACCTCAGAGCCCCGAGGCCACCGAGGCCCCTGGGTCCCCGTGCGCCCCCGCCGCGGCGCCCGCGATCACCGGCATAGAGCCCGACGAGCTGCCCGACGGGCTCGTCGTCGCCGACGCCACCGGCCACGTCGTCTGCTTCAACGCCGCCGCCGCCCGCATCACCTCCGTACCCCCGAGCCAGGCCCTCGGCCGGCCGCTCGAGCAGGCGCTGCCCCTGGAGGACCTCAAGGGGCGCCGCTGGTGGACCCTCACCGATCCGTACGGCGGGCTCGCCACCCGGCGCGGACAGCCCGAGCGCAACCTGCTCCTGCCCGGCGGCCGCGAGGTCCTCGTCTCCGCCCGGTACGTCCGCGAGCACCCCACCGGACCGGTCCGCCGGGTCGTCGTCTCGCTGCGCGGCACCGAGGCCCGGCGCCGTACCGAACGCAGCCACGCCGAGCTCATCGCCACCGTCGCCCACGAGCTCCGCTCGCCGCTGACCTCCGTCAAGGGCTTCACGGCGACCCTGCTCGCCAAGTGGGAGCGGTTCACCGACGACCAGAAGCGGCTGATGCTGGAGACCGTCGACGCCGACGCCAACCGCATCACCCGGCTCATCGCCGAGCTCCTCGACATCTCCCGGATCGACTCCGGCCGCCTCGAGGTGCGCCGCCAGCCCGTCGACATCGCCGCCGCCGTCGGCCGGCACATCCAGGCCCACACCACCGGCGGCCAGTCCCCGGACCGCTTCTTCGTCCGCGTCCGGCCCGAGCTGCCCGACCTGTGGGCCGACCCCGACAAGGTCGACCAGGTCCTCGGCAACCTGCTCGAAAATGCGGTGCGCCACGGCGAGGGAACCGTCACCATCGAGGTGGCACCCACCAGCGACACCCCCGACGGCGAGAAGGGTACGGCGGTCACCGTGAGCGACGAAGGCCCCGGCATCCCCGAGGAGTCGATGGGCCGTGTCTTCACCCGCTTCTGGCGGGGGAGCAAGCGCGGTGGCACCGGACTCGGCCTCTACATTGTCAAGGGCATCGTCGAGGCCCACGGCGGCACGATCACCGTCGGACGCGGTCCCCGCGGCGGCGCCGAGTTCCGATTTATCCTGCCCGTCGGTGCCCCGGCCTATCTCGCCTGACGAGATCAGCAGCCGCCCGGGCCGCCCACGGGCTCATTCGCGTCCCCGCGCCCCGTTAGACTCGACCTTTGGCACGTTTGCGCCCTTGACGTCGAGCGGGGCCGCGCCCAAGCCAGCCAAACGGAAGCACGGGAAGAGATGTCCGCACCCAATAAGTCGTACGACCCGGTTGAGGTCGAGGCCTTGAAACCGGAAGAGATCGAGCGCATGCGGGACGAGGCGCTCGCCGCCTTCGCCACCGCGGGTGACCTCGACGCGCTCGCGCACGCGAAGGTCGCGCACACGGGCGGCACCTCGCCGCTCGCGCTGGCCAACCGCGAGATCGGCGCGCTGCCGCCGCAGGCCAAGGCCGCGGCCGGCAAGCTCGTGGGCCAGGCCCGCGGCGCGGTCTCCAAGGCCCTCGCCGCCCGCCAGGCCGAGCTGGAGGACGAGCGCGACGCCCGCGTCCTGGTCGACGAGGCGGTGGACGTCACCCTGCCGTACGACCGCGTTCCGGCCGGCGCCCGCCACCCGCTGACCACGCTCATGGAGCGGGTCGCCGACGTCTTCGTATCCATGGGGTACGAGGTCGCCGAGGGCCCCGAGGTCGAGGCGGAGTGGTTCAACTTCGACGCCCTCAACTTCATGCCGGACCACCCGGCGCGCCAGATGCAGGACACCTTCTTCGTCCAGGGCCCCGAGGGGACCACCGACGACGAGTCCGGCATCGTGCTCCGTACGCACACCTCCCCGGTGCAGGCCCGCACGCTCATCGACCGGGAGCCCCCGGTCTACGTCGTCTGCCCCGGCCGCGTCTACCGCACCGACGAGCTCGACGCCACGCACACCCCGGTCTTCCACCAGATCGAGCTGCTCGCCGTCGACGAGGGCCTGACCATGGCCGACCTCAAGGGCACCCTCGACCACATGGTCCAGGCGCTCTTCGGGGCCGACATGAAGACCCGGCTGCGCCCGAACTTCTTCCCCTTCACCGAGCCGTCCGCCGAGATGGACATGCTCTGCTACGTCTGCCGCGGCGAGTCCGTCGGCAACCCCGACCGGCCCTGCCGCACCTGCGGCAGCGAGGGCTGGATCGAGCTGGGCGGCTGCGGCATGGTCAACCCCAAGGTGCTCGTCGCCTGCGGTGTCGACCCGGAGAAGTACAGCGGATTCGCCTTCGGGTTCGGCATCGAGCGGATGCTGATGTTCCGCCACAACGTCGATGACATGCGAGACATGGTCGAGGGTGACGTCAGGTTCACCCGGCCGTTCGGGATGGAGATCTGATGCGGGTCCCGCTTTCTTGGCTGCGGGAGTACGTCGACCTGCCGGCGACGGAGACCGGACGCGACGTCCAGGCCAAGCTCATTTCGGCAGGACTCGAGGTCGAGACCGTCGAGCAGCTCGGCGCGGGCCTGACCGGCCCGCTGGTGGTCGGCAAGGTCCTCACCATCGAGGAGCTGACGGAGTTCAAGAAGCCCATCCGCTTCTGCACCGTCGACGTCGGCCAGGCCAACGGCACGGGCGAGCCGCAGGAGATCATCTGCGGCGCGCGGAACTTCGCCGAGGGCGACAAGGTCGTCGTGGCGCTGCCCGGCGCCGTGCTCCCCGGTGACTTCCGGATCGCCGAGCGCAAGACGTACGGCCGGGTCTCCCGCGGCATGATCTGCTCCGGCGACGAGCTGGGCATGGGCGACTGGGGGTCCCCCCTGGACGGAGTCCTTGGGGGAGGCACGCACGGCATCATCGTGCTGCCGCCCGAGCTCGAGATCGGCATCGACGCCACGAAGCTCCTGGAGCTGTACGACGAGGTCCTCGACATCGCCGTCACGCCCGACCGCGGCTACTGCCTCTCGATGCGCGGTGTCGCCCGCGAGGCCGCCATCGCGTACGGCCTGCCGCTGCGCGACCCGGCGCTCCTCGACGTGCCCGCGCCGAACTCGTACGGCTACCCGGTCCAGGTCACCGACCCGATCGGCTGCGACCGCTTCACCGCGCGCACCGTCGTGGGCCTGGAGCCCGAGGCGCGTACGCCGATCTGGATGCGGCGCCGGCTGCAGAAGGCCGGCATGCGTCCGATCTCGCTCGCCGTGGACATCACCAACTACGTGATGCTGGAGCTCGGTCAGCCGCTGCACGCCTACGACCGCTCCCGGCTCGACGGCCCCATCGGGGTCCGCCGCGCCGCCGCCGGGGAGACCATCACCACGCTCGACGGCGTCAAGCGCGTCCTCGACACCGGTGACCTGGTCATCACCGACAACCGCGGGTCGATCGGCATCGCGGGCGTGATGGGCGGCGCCGACACGGAGATCGCGGATCTCCCCCAAGCTCTCGACTCCGCTCGAGCAGGGGGGACCCCCATGGACGTCGCCGGTGCCACCACCGAGGTCGTCATCGAGGCCGCGCACTTCGACGCGATCTCGATCGCGCGCACGGCCCGCCGCCACAAGCTGCCCTCCGAGGCGTCCAAGCGCTTCGAGCGTGGCGTCGACCCGCAGGCCGCCTCCGCCGCGGCGCAGCGCTGCGTCGACCTGCTCGTGCTGCTCGCGGGCGGCACGGCCGAGGCCGGTGTCACCGAGATCGTCGCCCCGTCCGCGCCCCGTACGGTCACCATGCCGGCGGACCACCCGGACCGCGTCGCGGGCGTCGCCTACGGTCGCGAGACCGTCGTCCGCCGCCTCCAGCAGATCGGCTGCGACGTCTACGGCCAGGACGAGCTGGTCGTCACCGTCCCGTCGTGGCGCCCCGACCTGTGGGTGCCGAACGACCTCGCCGAGGAGGTCATCCGGCTGGAGGGCTACGAGAACCTGCCCTCGACGCTGCCCAAGCCGCCCGCCGGGCGTGGCCTCACCGAGCGCCAGCGCACCCACCGCCGGGTCGGCCGCGCGCTGGCCGGCGCCGGCTACGTCGAGGCGCTGAACTACCCGTTCATCGGCACGCAGGTCTTCGACCAGCTCGGCCTGGACGCGGACGACGCCCGTCGCCGGGTGGTCACGCTGGTCAACCCGCTCTCCGACGAGGAGCCCGCGCTCCGTACGACGCTGCTGCCGGGCCTGCTCGGCGCGCTGCGCCGCAACGCCGGACGCGGCAGCCACGACCTGGCGCTCTTCGAGACCGGTCTGGTCTTCCGGCCGGGCGACCGGCCGGGGGTCGCCGTCCGGCTGCCCGTCGACCGCCGTCCCACCGACGAGGAGATCGCCACCGTCAACGCCGCGCTGCCCGCGCAGCCGCGCCGGGTCGCCGTCGTCCTCGCCGGGGCCCGCGAGCAGGCCGGCTGGTGGGGCAAGGGCCGCCCGGCCGACTGGGCCGACGCCATCCAGGCGGCGCGCACGGTGGCCGCCGAGGCCGGTGTCGAGCTGATCGTCAGCGCCGACCAGCACGCCCCGTGGCACCCGGGCCGCTGCGCCGCGTTCCACGTGGTCGTCAACGGCGAGAAGGTCCTCGTCGGCCACGGCGGTGAGCTGCACCCGCGCGTCGTCAAGGCGCTCGGCCTGCCCGACCGCACCTGCGCGACGGAGCTGGACCTGGACCTGGTGGAGCAGGCCAACGAGGGCCCCCTGAAGGCCCCGAGCATCTCCTCCTTCCCGGTCGCCACCCAGGACGTCGCCCTGGTCGTCGACGCGTCGGTCCCGACCGTGACGGTCGAGGCCGCGCTGCGCGACGGCGCCGGTGAACTCCTGGAGTCCGTCCGGCTGTTCGACGTGTACACCGGCGACCAGCTCGGCGAGGGCAAGAAGTCCCTGGCGTACGCGCTGAAGTTCCGCGCCACGGACCGCACCCTCACGGTCGACGAGGCCAGCGCCGCGCGCGATGCGGCCGTCGCCCTCGCGTCCGAGCGCACGGGTGCCGTGCTGCGCGGCGCCTGAGCGGAACGCTCCCGGAGGGGGCCGACCCGGTGAAGACCGGGCCGGCCCCCTCCGGCATCTCCGGGCCGGCTCGTGCCTCGTGCTCACGTGCGAACGGGCACCGTTCGTGCGGGTGGCGTAAGCGTGGCGCGGAGCGGCGCGCCGGTGGCGCTCACTCCTTCGGGTGAGATGCCCGGTGGGTGTTCCGCGCTGCCCTGTGGGGTCGGCAGAATCGACGCGGCCACAGGGGCGGGCCTGTGTGCCGCAGGGCCTTCGGGCGCTGCAGGGCCTCAGGAAGGGCCGTGCATGATCCGTACCAGGACGTTGCTCTCCGATGGCTCCCGGCTGCGCGGGCTGCGGCCGCTCGCCCTTCCCACCCTCTGGGGTGCGGTGGCCGTGACCTGGAAACTCGGCTGTCCACTGGCCCAGCAACCGGGCCTGCCCATGCGCATCGCGACCAGCGTGCTCTTCTTCAGCGTCGGCACCGGGCTGATCCTCGGCATCCGCCGAGGCCTCTCGCGCGAGCTGGAGCGGATGCGGGCCATCGCCCACGCCACCCAACGGGTCCTGCTGCGCCCGCCCCCGCCCCGGCTCGACGGCCTCTCCGTCGCGGCCGGCCAGCTCTCCGCCTCGCGGGGCGCGACCGTCGGCGGGGACCTGTACGAGGCGGTGGCCACGCCCTACGGCGTGCGGGTCGTCATCGGAGACGTCCGGGGGCACGGTCTCGCCGCCCTCGGCGCGGTGGTCGCCGTGCTCGGCAGCTTCCGGGAGGCCGCGCACGACGAGCCCGAACTCGGCGGTGTGCTGCGGCGGCTCGACCGGGCGCTCGCCCGCCATCTGCGCGAGCGGGCGCGCGAGGAGCACCCGGCGGCCTGTGCCGGGCGCGAGCCGGAACATCCGGCGGCGGAGGAGTTCGTCACCCTGCTGCTCCTGGAGATCGGCGAGGACGGGGAGGTGTACGCGCTCAACTGCGGGCACCCAGGCCCGTACCGGATCGGCCGCCGCGTGGAGGCCGTCCCCGTGGGCGACCCGCTTCCGCCGCTCGGCACCTTCCCGCTGCCGGCCGACCTCGCCCCGTACCGCTGCACCCGGCTCCTGCCGGGCGAGGCGCTCTTCCTGCACACCGACGGCGCGGAGGACGCCAGGGACGGGGCCGGCCGTTTCTTCGGGCTCGAAGCCGTCCTGAGCGAAGCCGTCCTGACCGAGGCCGCCCGTGACGCGCCCCTCTCCCCGGCGGCGCTCGTCCGCCGCGTGCACACGGCGCTGCTACGGCACACCCGTGGCCGACTCGCCGACGACGTGGCCCTGTTGGTCGTCCGTAACGACCGGATGCGGGTTCCGGCGCAGCCCGCCGAACCCGGGCTGCGCCGTACCCGACCTGAACCCTCCCCTCACTGTTGAGCGATGGGAACGGCCGGCGCCGCCGGGACCGCCTGGGAGTGTCGGGCAGGTCGGCGGGCGGGCGGCGCGGGGCGGGCCGCCGCACTGTACGAGGGGGAGCCCGGCGGCCCGGGTCGCCTTGCGGCGAGGCGCTCAGTCAACCGGCCCGGAGGGGACGGCGGCAGAGTGCACGGACCGGAAAAACGGGCACTTCATTCACACCCCGTGTGAAACCGCCCTCCTCTACGCTGGGCGGACCGATCGTCGGAGGGGCTCATGCACCCCAACACCCTGCTTGACGCCCTGCTGGACGAGGCCGGCATCTCGCACGCCGGCCTCGCCGCCCGGGTGAACCGGGCGGGCCGCTCCCGTGGCCTCGCCCTACGGTACGAACACACCGCCGTGGCCCGCTGGCTGAAGGGCCAGCGGCCGCGCGGCCAGGTGCCCGACCTGATCTGCGAGGTGCTCGCGGCGCGGCTGCACCGGGCCGTCACCCTCGACGACATCGGTCTGGGCGTGTCCGGCGGCGCCGCCGTCGCGCACGGTTCGCCGCTCTCCGCCTTCGTCGAGCGGGCCACCGCCCTGTGGCGCTCCGACGAGCAGCAGCGGCCGCACATACTCGGCGCGCAGGCGGTCACCGGCACCCCGGCCGTGATGCCGGTCTGGGAGTGGGAGAACCCGCCGGAGGACTCCGACGTCTCCCGCGACGGCCGGACGCGGGTCTCGCCGGCCGACATCGCCATGCTCGGCGCCGCCCGGGCGCACTACGAGCAGATGTACCGCAAGACCGGCGGCGTGGCGACCCGGGTGCGGATCGTCGGATTCCTCAACGCCGAGACCGCGCCGCTGATGCGCGGGGCGTACAGCGACAGCCTCGGCCGGCAGCTGCACCGGGCCACCGGCGGCCTGGTGGCCGTGGCCGGCATCTGCGCGTACGACTCCGACGCCCTCGGGCTCGCGCAGCGCTACTTCCATCAGGCGCTGCGGCTCGCGAAGGCGAGCGGGGACCGGGGCCTCGGCGCCTATGTGGTGGCGCTGCTCGTCAACCAGTCGCTGTTCATGGGGGAGTACCGGCAGGCGGTGGCGTTCGCCGAGGCGGCGCTGCGGTCGGCCGGCACCCGGATCACCGCGGCGCTCGCCGCCGATCTCTCCGCGATGCAGGCGAAGGCGTACGCCCATCTCGGCGACGGGACGGCCGCGTTGGCCTGCATCCGGCGGGCGGAGGTGGCGGCGGACCGGATCAGACCCGGGTCCGAGCCGGCCGAGACCGGTTACGTCCAGCCGGGACTGGTCAACGTGCAGGTCGCCGAGGCGCTGTTGAGTCTGGGTGATCTTCCGGCGGCCCGGGAGCACGCGTGGGCGGCCGTGGAGACGCCGGCGCACGACCGGGGCCGGGTGCACCGGCTGGCGATGCTCTGCCAGATCGAGCTGCGGCAGGGGGAGGCGGACGCGGCGGCAAGGACGGCGGTGGAGATGACCGAGCGGGCGCGCGGGATGGAGTCGCAGCGGCTGCGCGACCGGCTGCGGCTGGTGCGGGAGCATCTGCTGGCGAGCGACTGCGCGGACGCGCGGCAGGCGGCCGAACTCATCGACGGGGCGCTACGCGTTCCCCTGTGAGCCCCGGACTGCTGCCATATTGCCACCGACCAATCGGAAGGTGGCAGAAACGTGCAGTGGACGAAACTGAGCGAACAACCTGTCTATGAGAACCGCTGGTTCCGGGTGAACCTCGCGGACGTCCAGCTCCCGGACGGCCGCCACCTCGACCACTATCTGATCCGGCTCCGCCCGGTCGCCGTCGCGACCGCCGTCAACGAGGCCAACGAAGTCCTCATGCTCTGGCGGCATCGCTTCATCACCGACAGCTGGGGGTGGGAGCTGGCCGCCGGCGTCGTCGAGGACGGCGAGGACCTCGCCACGGCCGCCGCCCGCGAGATGGAGGAGGAGACCGGCTGGCGGCCGGGGCCGCTGCGCCATCTCCTCACCGTCGAGCCGTCCAACGGCCTCACCGACGCCCGGCACCATCTCTACTGGGCCGAGGAAGCCACGTACATCGGCCCGCCCGAGGACGATTTCGAGTCCTCACGGCGCGAGTGGATACCGCTCAAGCTGGTCCCGGACATGATCGCCCGGGGTGAGATACCGGCCGCCAACATGGCGGCGGGGCTGCTGATGCTCCATCACCTGCGGCTGGGCTGACGTCTCGATCCCACCCCCGGGAACGCCGAACGGCCCGTACCTGTGCGGGTGTACGGGCCGTTCGGCGGTCGAAGGTGTTCAGGAGTACGGGTAGAAGCCCGAGCCCGTCTTGCGGCCGAGCCGGCCCGCGTCCACCATGCGCTGGAGCAGCGGGGGAGCGGCGTACAGCGGCTCCTTGTACTCGGCGTACATCGAGTCGGCGATGGAGGCGATCGTGTCCAGGCCGATCAGGTCGGCGAGCTTCAGCGGGCCCATCGGGTGGGCGCAGCCGAACTCCATGCCGTTGTCGATGTCCTCGCGGCTCGCGATGCCCGACTCGAACATCCGGATCGCGGAGAGGAGGTACGGCACGAGGAGTGCGTTGACCACGAAGCCGGAGCGGTCCTGGGCGCGGATCGCGTGCTTGCCGAGCACCTTCTCGGCGAAGACCTGGGCGCGGCTGATCGTGCCCTCGGACGTGGTGAGCGCCGGGATGAGCTCCACCAGCTTCTGCACCGGGGCCGGGTTGAAGAAGTGGATGCCGATGACGTGGTCCGGGCGGGAGGTGGCCACCGCCAGCTTCACCAGCGGGATGGAGGAGGTGTTGGAGGCCAGGATCGCGTCGGGCCGGGTCATCACCTGGTCGAGGATCTTGAAGATGTCGGTCTTGATCTGCTCCTTCTCCACCACGGCCTCGATGACGAGGTCGCGGTCGGCGAACTCGCCCAGGTCGGTGGTGAAGGAGAGCCGCGCCAGCGTGGCGTCCCGCTCCTCCTCGCTGATCTTGCCGCGTTCGGCGGCCTTCGCCAGCGAGTTGTAGAGCCGCGTACGGCCGATCTCCAGCGCCTCGCCGTCGGTCTCGGCGACCTTCACGTCAAGACCGCTGCGGGCACACACCTCCGCGATGCCAGCGCCCATCTGGCCGCAGCCCACCACTCCGACGCGCTCAATGTCGGCCATGGAGTCCGTCACCTCGTGTCTTTCGTTCTTCACTGGCGGCGGGGTCCGTGTGATTCCGGCGCGCCCACCTCGACCCCACGACGTTACCGCTCATTAACCGATGATCGATCGGCCGGGGCGGGCATGCTCTGCCTGTGGGTGTGACGTATCCGACATGTAAGGGATGACGAATGGGACTTCTCGGGAGAAGGGGGTTCGTCGCGGGCGCGGCACTCGCGGCGCTCGCCACGACGGGCGCCTCCGGCGGCAGGAACACCGCCGCCGCGCGGACCGAACGGGAGAGGGCGGCCGCCGCGCGCGCGTTCCGGGGCATGTGGATCGCGACGGTCTTCAACCGCGACTGGCCCTCGCGCGCCGGGCTCCAACCCGAGGCGCAGCGGGCCGAACTCCTCGCCCACCTCGACCGGGCCGTCGAGCGCCGGCTCAACGCGGTCGTCCTCCAGGTCCGGCCGACCGCCGACGCCCTGTGGCCCTCGCCGCACGAGCCGTGGGCGGAGTGCCTGACCGGGGTGCAGGGCCGTGATCCCGGCTGGGATCCGCTCGGGACGGCCGTCGCTGAGGCCCATGCGCGCGGTCTTGAGCTGCACGCCTGGTTCAACCCGTACCGTGTGGCGAACCACACGGACCCGAAGCGGCTCGCGGCGGACCATCCGGCCCGACGTCACCCGGAGTGGATCGTTCCGTACGGCGGGAAGCTGCACTACAACCCCGGGCTGCCGGAGGTGCGCCGCTTCGTCCAGGACGCGATGCTGGACGCCGTCACCCGCTACGCGATCGACGCCGTCCACTGGGACGACTACTTCTACCCGTACCCGGTGGCCGGGCAGGCCTTCCCCGACGACGAGGCGTACGCGCGCTACGGCGGGGGCTTCCCGAACCGGGCGGCCTGGCGGCGGAACAACATCGACCTGCTCGTCTCGGAGACGGCCGCCCGCGTCAAGGAGATCAATCCCCAGGTCGCCTTCGGCATCAGCCCCTTCGGGATCTGGCGCCACGCGACCACCGATCCCGCGGGCTCGGACACCCGGGGCGGGCAGAGCTACGACGACCTGCACGCGGACACCCGGAAGTGGATCAAGGAGGGCTGGATCGACTACGTCGTCCCGCAGCTGTACTGGCACATCGGCAACGACGGCGCCGACTACGCCACGCTCGTGCCCTGGTGGGACGCGGTGGTACGGGGTACCGGCGTCGAGCTCTACATCGGTGAGGCGCTGTACAAGGCCGGCGACCCCGCCCAGCCCGCCGCCTGGCAGGACCCGAAGGAACTCTCCCGCCATCTGACCCTCGCCGCGCGGTACCCGGCGGTCGGCGGGCACTGCTTCTTCGCGGCGAAGGAGGTCACGAGGGACCGGATCGGGGCGATGGCGGCCGTGGTGGCCGACCACTACCCGACCTGGGTCCGTTCGCCCCGCTAGGCACCGCCTGGGGCGGCTTCGCTTCGACTTCTCGTGGTGGCGTTCGCTACGACTTCTCGTGGTGGCGTACGACGGTGTCGGGGCCCGGAGCCATCAGGGCCTCGTGACCGTCGTCGTCGAACTTGACGCGGTACGGGGGGTTGCCGTTCTCGCCGAGCACCTGGAGGACCTCGGCCGTACGGTCGTGCTGACCGACGGTCCGGCCGTGCACCAGCAGCTTGTCGCCCACGTTCGCTTCCATCGGGGTGACCTCCTCGCGGCCGTGTTGATCCTGCCTACGCCGCTTGTCCTCGATCCGAGTCTATGTCCGCCATTGTGACCCGCATCACCCCCTGGCGCTTGTCCAGCTCTCAACTCTTGGATCGCTGCGTCACGGCGATGCAGACGAGCACGGCCGCGGCGGCCAGGGGAGCGGCGGGCGAGAGCGACTCGCCGAGCAGCGTCACCGACCAGACCAGGGTCAGCAGCGGCTGGGCGAGCTGGAGCTGGCTGGCCTTGGGGATGCCGATCGCCGCCATGCCCCGGTACCAGACGTACAGGCCGAAGAAGGTGGAGCCGGCGGCGACCCAGAGCAGCCCGACGACGCCGTGGGCGTTCAGGTGGACGGGCTCGATGGAGAGGGCGACGGCCGAGCCGACCAGCATGAGCGGCAGGCAGAGGATCAGGGCCCAGCCGACGACGTGCCAGCCCGGCATGAGCCGGGCCAGCCGCCCGCCCTCGGTGTAGCCGGCCGCGCAGACCAGGAGCGCGCCGAACAGGTACAGGTCGCCCGTCGACAGGGCGCCGCCGCTCTGCTGGAGCGTGAAGGCGAGGACGACCACCGCGCCGGCGACGGCCGCGATCCAGAACGTACGGGACGGGCGGCGGCCGGTGCGGATCGCGGCGAAGGTCGCCGTGGTGAGCGGCAGCAGGCCCACGACGACGGCCGCGTGCGAGGTGGTGGACGTCTGCAGGGCGAGCGTCGTCAGGAGCGGGAAGCCGATGACGACTCCGCCGGCGACGACGGCGAGGCCCGCCCAGTGGCGGCGCTCGGGCAGTGGCGCCTTCATGGCCAGCAGGAAGGCGCCCGCGATGAGCGCGGCGAGCGTCGAGCGGACGGCGACGAGCGACCAGGGGCCGAAGCTCTCCAGGCCCCAGGCGGTGGACGGGAAGGTGAGCGAGAACGCGACCACGCCGAGAACGGCGAGGAGCGTGCCGCGGGTCTGCGGGGAGGCCGCGTCCGTGGTGCCGACCGCTATCGTGGTGGAGTGAGTAGCGCTATCCTGTGCTGTCATGCATGAGCGTAGCAGCGTCGGTGACCTGGCCACATCCCTCAGGGCGGAGCTGAACCGCTACTCGCCTGGAGGGAAGCTGCCGTCGAGTCGCGCCCTGGTCGAGCGGTACCGCGTCTCCCCGGTGACGGTCACCCGGGCCCTCGCCCAGCTCGCCGCCGAGGGCCTCGTCGTCACCCGGCCGGGAGCCGGGGCGTACCGCGCGGAGCCGCGCGAGCGGACGGCCGTGGCGGGGGACACCTCCTGGCAGGAGGTCGCCCTGAGCGCCGACACCGCGACGGAGCTGGTGCCGCGCAGCGTCGACGCGTCGGGTGTCCTGGTGACCCTGTCGGCGCCGCCGCCGGGCGTCATCGAGTTCAACGGCGGCTATCTGCACCCCTCGCTCCAGCCCGAGCGGGCCATGGCCGCCGCGCTGGCCCGCGCCGGCCGCCGCCCCGGCGCCTGGGGCAGGCCGCCCACCGACGGCCTGCCCGAGCTCCGTGAGTGGTTCGCCCGCGACATCGGCGGCACCGTCACCGCCGCCGACGTCCTCGTCACCGCGGGCGGCCAGCCCGCCATCGCCACCGCCCTGCGGGCCCTCGCCCCGCCCGGCACCCCCGTCCTCGTCGAGTCGCCCACCTACCCGGGCATGCTCGCCGTCGCCCGCGCGGCCGGGCTGCGTCCCGTACCCGTACCGGCTGATGCCGACGGGGTCCGTCCCGAGCTGCTCGAAGCCGCCTTCCGGGCCACCGGCGCCCGGGTCTTCGTCTGCCAGCCGCTCTTCCAGAACCCGACCGGCGCCGTGCTCGACGCCGGGCGGCGGAGCGCCGTGCTCCGGATCGCCCGGGCGGCCGGGGCCTTCGTCGTGGAGGACGACTTCGCCCGCGGGCTCGTCCACGAGGACGCCGGACCGCTCCCGGCGCCGCTGGCCGCCGAGGACCCGGACGGCGTCGTCGTCCATGTCCGCTCGCTGACCAAGCCGACCTCGCCCAGCCTGCGCGTCGGCGCCCTCGCCGCGCACGGCCCGGTCCTGGAACGGCTGCGCGCCATCCACGTGGTCGACACCTTCTTCGTTCCGCGCCCCCTCCAGGAGACCGCCCTCGAACTCGTCGGCTCGCCCGCCTGGAGCCGCCATCTGCGCGCCGTCTCCCAGGAGTTGAAGAGCCGCCGCTCCACCATGACCGGCGCGCTCGCCCTGCACCTCCCGGAGCTGGACCTGCCCCACATCCCCTCGGGCGGCTACCAGCTCTGGCTGCGGCTCCCCGACACCCTCCCCGAGGCCGCGCTCCTCGCGGGCGCCCTGCGGGCCGGCGTCGCGGTCGCCCCCGGCCGCCCCTACTTCAGCGCCGAACCGCCCGCCGGTCACATCCGCCTCAGCTTCGCGGGCGTCGCGGGCCCCACCGAGATCGCGGAGGGCGTCCGCCGCCTGCGCACGGCCGTGGACGAGCTGACCGGCTGAGCCACCGGAGGGCTGCGGACAAAACCACCTGACAAGCCGCCCGGCGCCCTGCGAGCCTGCGCGTCATGACCGACACGCACACCACCGACCCCACAGACACCATGCACACCACGGACCCCATGGACCCCATGGACCCCACGGACACCACCGGAGCCCTCACGCACGGCGCGTACGAGATTTCCGCCGATCCGGACCGCATCGACCGGGCCCGCGTCCACCACTGGCTCTCCACCGACGCCTACTGGGCGCTCGGCCGCCCCCGGGACCGGCAGGACCTGGCCATCGACGGCTCCCTCAACTTCGCCGCGTACCACCGCGAGACGGGCGAGATCGCCGCCTACGCCCGGGTCGTCACCGACCGCGCCACCTTCGCCTGGCTCTGCGACGTCTACGTCGACCGGCCGGCGCGCGGCACCGGCCTCGGTACGGCGCTCGTGACCGCCGTACGGGACCACCTGAGGCCGTACGGGCTGCGCCGCATCCTTCTGGCCACCGCGGACGCGCACGGTGTGTACGAGAAAGTCGGTTTCGAGACCCTATCGAACCCGGATAAATGGATGGCTCTCGGACATCAGTGACCCTTCGACCGGCTCACCCGCCTGACCGGTCCCCGTGCATATGCCCTCTTGACCTGCCAGGCCTTCGGCCTCACGATCGCGGCCATGGGCATACGGGTCACGCTCGTCGCAGCGGCGCGCAGCTCCTCCCTGCTCGCCGAGCGGTTCGACGACGACCGGCCGCTCGACGAGGCCGGCTGGTACGAGGTGCAGCTCGCCGCGCACACGCTGGTCCCGCTCGGCGCGGCCGAGCTGCGCTACTGCTCCCCGACGCCCCGCAGCCGGGCCACCGGCGCCGCGCTCGGCTACGCCCCGCTCGCCCAGCCCGCGCTGCGCGACTGTGACATGGGCCGCTGGCGCGGACTGACCCTCGCCGAGGTCGCCGCGCTCGAACCCGCCGCCGTCGACGCCTGGCTCGCCGACCCGCGCATCGCCCCGCACGGCGGCGAGACCCTGCTCGCCTTCATCTCGCGGATAGGGGGCTGGCTCGACACCCGCCCCGCCGACGACGGCGCCATCGTCGCCGTCGCCGAACCGGCCGTCGTCCGGGCCGCCCTGGTGTACGCCCTGAAGGCGCCGCCCGCCACGTTCTGGAACGTGGACGTCCGCCCCCTGTCCACCGTCACCCTCACCGGCCGCCCCGGCCTCTGGCACCTCCACCTCCAGGCGGCCGTCGGCTAGCGGTCGCCCCGGCCGGCCCGGTGGTGGGCGGCGACCGGCTAGCCTGAGAGCACGATGAACCGTTTGACCACGTCATGGGGCGAGTTCCCACTCGCCCGCTTCCCCGAGGACCCGCGCGACCCGCTCCGTGCCTGGGACGCGTCCGACGAGTACCTGCTGAGCCACCTCGCCGAGACGGACACCGATCTGTCCGGCACGGTGGCCGTCGTCGGTGACCGCTGGGGTGCTCTCGTCACGGCGCTCGCGGCCCGCCGTCCGGGCGCCCTCGCGCAGATCGCCGACTCCTACCTCGGCCGCCGGGCGACCGTCGAGAACCTGGCCCGGTCGGGGGCCGATCCGGACGCCGTCCAGCTGCTCACCACCCAGGACGCGCCGCCCGAGCGGATCGACGTGCTCCTCGTCCGCGTCCCCAAGAGCCTCGCGCTCCTGGAGGACCAGCTGCACCGGCTCGCGCCCGCCCTGCACGAGGGCACCGTGGTCGTCGGGACCGGCATGGTCAAGGAGATCCACACCTCCACGCTCCAGCTCTTCGAGTCGATCCTCGGTCCCACCCGCACTTCGCTCGCCGTCAAGAAGGCCCGGCTGATCTTCTGCACGCCGGACCCGGCGCGCGAGCGGGCGGCGAACCCCTGGCCGTACCGCTACGACCTCCCCGCCGACGCCGGGACCGTCGCCGGACGGACCGTCGTCAACCAGGCCGGGATCTTCTGCGCCGACCGCCTCGACATCGGCACCCGCTTCTTCCTGAAGCACCTGCCGACCGGTCTCGGCCCGGCCCGGGTCGTGGACCTGGGCTGCGGCAACGGAGTCGTCGGCCTGGCCGTCGCACTCGCCGAGCCCGAGGCCGACCTGGTCTTCGCCGACGAGTCGTACCAGGCCGTCGCCTCGGCCGAGGAGAACTTCCGTAACCACACGGCGGAGGACCGGGCCGCCGAGTTCGTGGTCGGGGACGGAACGGCCGAGCTGGCCACCGAGTCGGTGGACCTCGTCCTGAACAACCCGCCCTTCCACAGCCACCAGGCCACCACCGACCGCACCGCCCGCCGGATGTTCACCGACGCCCGGCGCGTCCTGCGGCCTGGCGGCGAACTGTGGGTGGTCGGCAACCGCCACCTCGGCTACCACGTCACGCTGCGCCGGATCTTCGGCTCCTGCGAACTGGTCGCGAGCGACCCGAAGTTCGTGGTCCTGCGGGCGGTCAAGCAGTCCGGCGGGCGGGCCCGGCGGAGCGATTCGGCAGCGGCAGCCACCGCACCGGCACCTGGCGCATGACCAGGACCGAGTCCAGCTCGGCGCTGCCGGGCGGGAAGCGGTCGGGGTCCTCGAAGTAGCTGGAGCGGGCGGACGTGACCCGGCCGGGCTCGATGTGCCAGGCGTCCGTCCGCAGCTCCATCCCGTCGAGGCTCGCGCCGGTACGGGTCGCCGACCAGCCCTTCGCGCCACCCCGGAAGAACGCCGACGCCTCGTCCAGATCGGCGAACAGCCCGCTGCTCTCCAGGGTGCCGGTGATCTCCGCGGTGACGTCCACCCGCGTCTCCCCGTCGCGGGTGGCGAACGCGACCCGTACGGTGTCCGGGCTCTCGTCCACCTCGAAGTCCGCGTGCCCGTGTTCCCCGGGGAACACCCGGCCGCCCGCCCACCGGTTGACCAGCGAGGCGGTGTCCCGGCGCGGTATGTACACGCCGGTCTCCACACCGTCCGGGCCGTCCCACTCGACGGCGATCCGGTGCGCCGCGTTCTCGCTGCGCAGCCCCACCGAGGCGGGCGCCCAGGCGGGCCGTACGGAGCCGAGCCGCAGCAGGCAGATGCCGGCGACGGCATGCCCGCGGACCAGCTGCGGACGCAGGCCCACGGGCAGCAGCCGGGCGGCCACCGCCGGCTCGACGCGGTAGTTGACGAGCAGTCGCCGCTCGATGACGCTCGCCACGGTGAGGTTCATGGGGGGAGCGTAACCCCGTGTCACCAGGCCGCCGCCGTCAGGCCGGGCCATCGGGACGCTGTCGTCGGGCCAGGCCGTCGGAGGGCTTCGGTCAGGCCAGGCCGTCGGGCCGCTTTCGTCAGGCCAGGGCGACCAAGTCCAGGTACTCCTCGCTCCACAGGTCCTCGTCCCCGTCCGGCAGCAGCAGCACCCGGTCGGGGCGCAGCGCGTCGATCGCCCCCTCGTCGTGGGTGACCATCACGATCGCGCCCGGGTACGTGCCCACGGCCGCCAGGACCTCGTCCCGGGAGGCCGGGTCCAGGTTGTTCGTGGGCTCGTCGAGCAGCAGGACGTTGGCGCCCGAGTGGACGAGCCCGGCGAGCGCGAGCCGGGTCTTCTCGCCGCCCGACAGCACCCCGGCCGGCTTGTCGGCGTCGTCGCCCCGGAACAGGAACGCCCCGAGGACCCGCCGTACCTCCCCGTCCGTCAGATGCGGAGCGGCGGCGGCCAGGTTGGCGCGGACCGAGCGACCGAGGTCGAGCGTCTCGTGCTCCTGCGCGAAGTAGCCGATCCGCAGACCGGGCCCGTGCACCACCCGCCCGGAGTCGGGCCGCTCCACGCCCGCGAGCAGCCGCAGCAGCGTGGTCTTGCCGGCGCCGTTGAGGCCGAGCACCACGAGGCGGCCGCCCCGGTCCACGGCGAGGTCCACGGCGTCGAGGACCGGGCGGCCCGTCCCGTAGGACTTGGTGAGCGACACCGCGCCCAGCGGCATCCGGCCGCACGGCGCGGGCTCGGGGAGCCGGATCCGCGCGACCCGCTCGGTCTGCCGGGCGGGGTCGAGCCCGTCGAGCAGCCGGTCGGCGCGGCGCGCCATGCTCCGGGCCGTCGTCGCCGTCGCGGAGCGGGCCTTCATCCTGTCCGCCTGCGCGTGCAGCGCGGCCGCCTTGCGCTCGGCGTTGGAGCGCTCGCGGGTCCGGCGGCGTTCGTCGGCGTCCCGCTGGGCGAGGTACGCCGCCCAGCCGGTGTTGTGGACGTCGATCGCGGCGCGGGCCGGATCGAGGTGGAAGACCCGGTTGACCGTGTCGGCGAGCAGCGCCACGTCGTGGCTGATCAGGACGAGCCCGCCCTGGTGGGCGGCGAGGAAGCCACGCAGCCAGCCGATCGAGTCGGCGTCGAGGTGGTTGGTGGGCTCGTCGAGCAGCAGCGTGCCGTGCCGGCCGTGCCCGGCGAACAGGATCCTGGCCAGCTCGACCCGTCGCTTCTGGCCACCGGAGAGCGTGCCGACGGCCCGCTCCATGAGGGTGGCCGGCAGCCCGACACCGGCCGCGACCCGGGCGGCCTCGGCCTCGGCGGCGTACCCGCCGCGGGCCTCGAACTCCGCCTCGGCGCGGGCGTACGCCGCCATGCCCCGCTCGTCGGGGGTCTCGCCGAGCGCGACGGCGGCCGTGCGCAGCGCGCGCACGGACCGGTCGAGTCCGCGCGCGGAGAGGATCCGGTCGGTGACGGAGCCGACGGGGTCGGCGGCGCGGGAGTCCTGGGCGAGGTACCCGAGCTCGCCGGTACGGGTGATGGTGCCGGCGGCCGGCGGGCGCAGCCCGGCCAGGGTGTCGAGCAGGGTGGTCTTCCCGGCGCCGTTGCGGCCGACGAGGCCGATCCGGTCACCGGGGGCGACGTGGAAGGAGAGGTCGGACAGCAGGAGCCGGGCGCCGGCGCGCACGGCGGCACCATGAACGGTGATCATGGGGTAACGCTCCGAAAAGGCAGAAGGACACACGGGTGGCGTGGAAGCGGGTCCTTGAGCTAGGAAATTCGGGGCGTAGACATGCCGCTCAGGCTAATTGAGGCCCGGGTCGCGGCGCATGTGACTTTCCGCGGCGCCGCCGCGGATGCGCCGTCGGGCGTCTTGGGTGAGGCTCGCCGCTTCCGCCGTCGTACGGCCGGTGAGGCGGGCGACCTCGGGCAGCGGCAGGCCGAAGAGGTCGTGCAGGACGAGGGCGAGCCGCTCGTCCGGGCCGAGGGAGTCCAGGACCACGAAGAGCGCGAGGCTTGTTCCGTCCGCGAGCGCGGTCTCGTCGGGAGTCACCGACACGGACATCGGCGCGGGCGGGGGCACGGGCACCGAGGTCGGCACGGGCAGCGACGCCGACGTCGGCACCGGCTTCGGCGCCGGTGACCCCGGCACCGACCTCAGCATCCGCCCCGGCCCTGGCCCCGACCCCGGCCATGGCTTCGGCGGCGCGCCCGCCCGGGCCCGCAGCCGCTCCACGCACACCCGCGCGACCACCGTCGTCAGCCAGGAGTCGATCCCCGCGAGCCCGACCGCCGTCCTGGCCGTGCTCAGCGCCTCCGTGGCCTCGTGCCGCGAGCCCAGCATCCGCCGGGCGACGGCCCACAGTCGCTCATGGTGCAGGTCGAACTGCCCGGCCAGAAACGCGTCGCCGTTCATGTGCCCTCACTCCTCTACGTCGGTCTTCGAAGCGATGACGCGTCCGTCGAGGGCGATGTGACAGCTAGCGCGGCGGCCGGCGGGGGTGGGGCACGGTCGGCGCGGAGCGGGACGGCCGGCCGAGGCGGACCGGTACCCCAGGCGAGTACAGGACGCTGACCGGGGCCTCGCGGGGCGTCGGGATCCCGGCCGAGTCGAGCAGGTTCTCGTCGCACGCGCGCAGCTCGGCGCGGAACAGCGGCCAGCGCGGATGGTCGTTGGGCAGAAACGCCGCCGCGCCGAAGAACGCGCTGTGCAGGCCCCACCGGGCGGTGAGGAAGTGCTCCAGCTCGGTGGGCTCCTCGATCCGCTCGCCCCGCTCGACGGTGAGGCGGCTGAACGCCCCGCGCGGGCCGGGCCAGCGGCGGGAGCTGGTGTAGTCGACCGTGTCGCCCTCGGTACGGACGCTCATCCGGGACCACAGATACGGCAGCTGGAAGCCGATGCGCCCCATCACCACCGGGATCAGCCGTGACGCGTCCATCGACCGGAAGACGACCCCGCGCCGCCCGTGCGCGTCGACCGAGTACAGGCGCACGTTGGTCTCCGGGAAGGAGCCGAAGTACGGGATTCCCGGCAGCCGCAGCCAGCCGACCTTGTGCATCCGGAAGGCCACGAGCCCGACGTAGGTGAGTCCGTCGTGGGTGTCGGGCACCGTCCCCTTCGGCAGGAGTGGGGCGACGACGTCCGGGTCGACGGCCCAGTGGACGAAGGTGAGGTCGAGCCACTCCTGGGTGAGGAGCGGGTCGCGTATGCGGGCGGGGGCGTCGGGCACGACGGACTCTGGCTGCAACACGGCGTAAAGAATGGCAGAGCGCCCCCGGCGCACGCCCCCCCGCCCCGTCACTCCGCCCGCAGTGTCGGACCCGTCTGCGATGCTGGTGGATGTGACGACGCTCGAAGACCTGGTGCGCCTGCGCCGCGCCCGCGACGCGATGGACCGCGACTACGCGCAGCCGCTGGACGTCCCGGCGCTGGCGCGCATCGCCCTCATGTCGGCCGGGCACTTCTCCCGGAGCTTCCGCGCCGCCTTCGGGGAGACGCCCTACAGCTATCTGATGACCCGCCGTGTCGAGCGGGCGAAGGCGCTGCTGCGCCGCGGCGACCTGAGCGTGACCGAGGTCTGCTTCGCCGTCGGCTGTACGTCGCTGGGCTCGTTCAGTACGCGGTTCACCGAGCTCGTCGGCGAGAGCCCCAGCGCGTACCGGGCCCGCCGCCACGAGGCGGGCGCCCCGATCCCGGCCTGCCTGGCGAAGATCCACACGAGACCGGTCAGGAACGGCACGCCCGCCGCCTAGCGCGGAATCCGACGGCACCTCCTATCGTCGGGACCATGACCATCAAGCTCGCACAGTGCTTCATCGCGGTGGACGACCACGACAAGGCGCTCGCCTTCTACCGCGACGTCCTCGGCATGGAGGTACGCAACGACGTCGGCTTCGAGGGCATGCGCTGGGTGACCGTCGGCTCGCCCGAGCAGCCCGACGTGGAGATCGTCCTCGAACCGCCGCTCGCCGACCCCAACGCCTCGCCCGCGGACCGCCAGGCCATGGCGGAGCTGCTCGCGAAGGGCATGCTCCGGGGGGTGATCTTCCAGACGGACGACTGCGACGCCACCTTCGAGCGCATCCGGGCCGCCGGCGGCGAGGTCCTCCAGGAGCCGGCCGACCAGCCCTACGGCGTCCGCGACTGCGCCTTCCGCGACCCCTCCGGGAACATGCTCCGTTTCAACCAGCCCCGCACTGCCTGACCCCTGCTCCGAGGGGCTGCCCTCTGGTGCGGGAGCAGGTCGGTGAGCTCGTGGAACAGCCCCGCCCCGGTCCGGCGTTCACCGAGTCGGCGGCAGGACCTGAAGGTGCTCGGCGGCCTCAGGGGCGGTGTACGAGGCGGCGAAGGTGAAGGCGCGCGGGGACGGCCCGTGCGCCCGCAGGTCCGCCAGCCGCTCCAGGGCCTCGTCGACGGTCGGGATGTGCCCGGCGGGGACCCACCAGAGCACCAGGTGCGCCTCGACGTTCCGTTCGAACCATTCGCGGCGCCGCCGCATCACCTCCAAGTGCCCGCTGCGGTAGGCGAAGTCCCACAGCGCGTCCTGCGTCTCCCACACCGACAGGTTCACGATGACGCCCTCACCCGCCGGGCGCAGGCCCGTCGCGTCGGGCGCCCCCTCCTCCGCGAGTCGCCAGACGAACCCGGGCGCTCCGTCGGCCGCGGCGTTGACCGGAGCGAGCATGCCCGGGAACCCGCCCGGCGGGCGCCCCGACCTGACGTACCGGCCCCGGCCCCAGTAGCGTCCGTTTCCATGATCGCCATCGATGCCCTTGTCCGCCTCTGCCCGCCACCCGCCGATCCGCCGCCCGCGGTGGACTGGCCGCAGGCCGAGCGCGCCCTCGGGGTGACTCTGCCCGCCGACTACAAGCGGCTGGTCGAGGCGTACGGCGACGGCATCTTCGACGAGACGATCTGGCTGCTCGTCCCCGACTCCGCCTACGACGACTGCGATCTGCACGGGCAGACGGCGGAACGGGACGAGGTCCTGGCCGGCCTGTGGGAGTCCGAGGACAAGCCCGCCGCCCTGCAGGAGGTGGGGGCAAGGGTCCTGCCGTGGGCGTTCGAGGAGGGCACGGGGGCGTTCCTGTACTGGCTGGCGCGGCCCGGTCAGCATCCCGACGAGTGGACCGTGCTCTACAACGAGGGGCGCGGCCCACTCTGGGAGCACCACGACATGGGGTGCCTCGCCTTTCTGCTGGCGGTGCTCACCGGAACGGCGGAAACGGAGTACTTCGGCTATTTCCACGAAGTGCTGAAGCCGACGGAACACCGCTTCGAAACGGCCGACCGGACCCTCGGACGCCCGTGACGCCGCCGGCCATGTGCGGAGTTCCTGCGTAAGACGTCATCGCGGGAGCATGGAAGTGAGGTACGTCGAGGCGGGCGGAGCCTTCCCGGCCACTTCGCCTGCTCGCCCGTGGGCAAGGGCTTTGCATAAAAGTGCGGGTGCACGTATAGTCATGCCATCCATGAGGAGGGTTCTGATGACGGTACGAGCAGCAGTGGCAGGCGCGAGCGGATACGCGGGCGGAGAGCTCCTGCGTCTCCTCCTCGCCCACCCCCACATCGAGATCGGCACCCTGACCGGCCACTCCAACGCGGGTCAGCGGCTCAGTGGCCTTCAGCCGCACCTGCTCCCGCTCGCCGACCGCGTCCTCGCGCCGACCACGGCCGAGGCGCTCGCGGGTCACGACGTCGTCTTCCTCGCCCTGCCGCACGGCCAGTCCGCCGCCGTCGCCGAGCAGCTCGGCCCGGACGTCCTCGTCGTCGACATGGGCGCCGACTTCCGGCTCGCCGACTCCACCGACTGGGAGACCTTCTACGGGTCCCCGCACGCCGGCACCTGGCCCTACGGCCTCCCGGAACTGCCGGGTGCCCGCGCCGCGCTGGAGGGGTCCAAGCGCATCGCGGTGCCCGGTTGCTACCCCACCGCCGTCTCCCTCGCGCTCTTCCCCGCGTACGAGAACGGCCTCGCCGAGCCCGAGGCGGTGATCGTCGCCGCCAGCGGCACCTCCGGCGCGGGCAAGGCCCTCAAGCCGCACCTGCTCGGCAGCGAGGTCATGGGCTCCATGTCCCCGTACGGCGTCGGCGGCGGCCACCGGCACACCCCCGAGATGATCCAGAACCTCAGCGCGGCGGCCGGCGAGCGCGTCGGAGTCTCCTTCACGCCGACCCTCGCGCCCATGCCCCGGGGCATCCTCGCCACCTGCACCGCCAAGGCGAAGCCCGGGGTCACCGCCGAGACCGTGCGCGCCGCGTACGAGAAGGCCTTCGCCGACGAGCCCTTCGTCCACCTGCTCCCCGAGGGGCAGTGGCCCGCCACGGCGTCCGTCTACGGTTCCAACGCCGTTCAGATCCAGGTCGCCCACGACGTCGCGGCCGGCCGGATCATCGCGATCAGCGCCATCGACAACCTGACCAAGGGCACCGCCGGCGGCGCGGTGCAGAGCATGAACATCGCCCTCGGGCTCCCCGAGGACACCGGACTTTCCACGATTGGAGTCGCTCCATGAGCGTCACAGCGGCGAAGGGATTCACGGCAGCGGGCATCGCCGCCGGGATCAAGCAGAACGGCAACCCCGACCTGGCCCTCGTGGTCAACGACGGGCCCCGTCGCGCCGCCGCGGGCGTCTTCACCTCCAACCGCGTCAAGGCCGCCCCGGTGCTCTGGTCCCAGCAGGTGCTGACCACCGGCGAGCTGGCCGCCGTCGTCCTCAACTCCGGCGGCGCCAACGCCTGTACGGGCCCGCAGGGCTTCCAGGACACCCACGCCACGGCCGAGAAGGTCGCCGAGGTCCTCACCGCCAAGGGCATGGCCATCGGTGCCGGCGAGGTCGCCGTCGCCTCCACCGGCCTCATCGGTCTCCTGCTCCCCATGGACAAGGTGCTGGCCGGCGTGGAGAAGGCCGCGGGCGAGCTCTCCGAGCACGGCGGCGAGAAGGCCGCCATCGCCATCAAGACCACCGACACGGTCCACAAGACCTCCGTCGTGACGAAGGACGGCTGGACCGTCGGCGGCATGGCCAAGGGCGCGGGCATGCTCGCCCCCGGCCTCGCCACCATGCTCGTCGTCCTCACCACCGACGCCGACGTCGAGAGCAAGGACCTCGACGCGGCGCTGCGCCAGTCCACCCGGGTCACCTTCGACCGGGTCGACTCGGACGGCTGCATGTCCACCAACGACACGGTCCTCCTGCTCGCCTCCGGCGCCTCCGGCACCACCCCGGCGCAGGACGAGTTCGCCGAGGCCGTCACGGCCGTCTGCCAGGACCTCGCCCGCCAGCTCATCGGCGACGCCGAGGGCGCCAGCAAGGACATCCGTATCGAGGTGATCAACGCCGCGACCGAGGACGACGCCGTCGAGGTGGGCCGCTCCATCGCCCGTAACAACCTCCTCAAGTGCGCCATCCACGGCGAGGACCCCAACTGGGGCCGGGTGCTCTCCGCCATCGGCACGACCAGCGCCGCCTTCGACCCCGACCGGCTGAACGTCGCCATCAACGGCGTCTGGGTCTGCCGGAACGGCTCGGTCGGCGAGGACCGCGACCTCGTCGACATGCGCTACCGCGAGGTCACCATCACCGCAGACCTGGCCGCCGGGTCCGAGACGGCCGTCATCTGGGCCAACGACCTGACCGCCGACTACGTCCACGAGAACAGCGCGTACTCGTCATGAGCGACTCCACGAACCCGACCCGTAAGCACATCGCGCTTCCCAAGGCGCAGATCCTCATCGAGGCGCTGCCCTGGCTGACCCGGCACAACGGCAAGACGGTCGTCATCAAGTTCGGCGGCAACGCCATGATCGACGACGAGCTCAAGGCGGCCTTCGCCCAGGACGTCGTCTTCCTGCGCCACGCCGGCCTCAAGCCGGTCGTCGTGCACGGCGGCGGCCCGCAGATCAGCGCCGCGCTCGACCGGCACGGCATCGTCAGCGAGTTCAAGGCCGGGCTGCGCGTCACCACCGAGGACGCCATGGACGTCGTACGGATGGTGCTCGCCGGCCAGGTCCAGCGCGAACTCGTCGGCCTGCTCAACGAGCACGGCCCGTTCGCCGTCGGCATGACCGGCGAGGACGCCCACACCATCACGGCCACCAAGCACCAGCCGGTCATCGAGGGCGAGCAGGTCGACATCGGCCGGGTCGGCGAGATCACCGCCATCGACACCGGCGCCATCGAGGCGCTCCTGGAGGACGGCCGGATCCCGGTCATCTCCTCCATCGCCCGCTCCGAGGACGACGGACATGTCTACAACGTCAATGCTGATACGGCGGCTGCGGCTCTCGCTGCGGCACTGGGCGCCGAGACCCTGATGGTCCTGACCGACGTCGAAGGCCTCTACGAGGACTGGCCGAACAGCGACGAGGTCATCAGCCGGCTCACCGCGAGCCAGCTGGAGAAGCTCCTGCCCGAGCTCTCCAGCGGGATGGTCCCCAAGATGGAGGGCTGTCTGCACGCCGTACGCAACGGGGTCACCACGGCCCGTGTGATCGACGGCCGCGTCCAGCACTCGATCCTGCTGGAGATCTTCACCGACTCGGGCATCGGCACGATGGTCGTGCCCGACGAGCCGACGGGGGACGGGAAATGAGCAACGCGGAACTGGCACAGCGGTGGCAGGGCGCGCTGATGGACAACTACGGCACGCCGAAGCTGTCCCTGGTGCGCGGCGAGGGCGTCAAGGTCTGGGACGCCGACGGCAACGCCTACCTCGACTTCGTCGGCGGCATCGCCGTCAACGCCCTCGGCCACGCCCACCCGGCGATCGTCGAGGCCGTGTCGACGCAGATCGCCTCCCTCGGCCACGTCTCCAACCTCTTCGTCGCCGAACCGCCCGTCGCGCTCGCCGAACGGCTCCTCCAGCTCTTCGGCCGGCCGGGCCGGGTCTTCTTCTGCAACTCGGGCGCCGAGGCCAACGAAGCCGCCTTCAAGCTCGGCCGGCTGACCGGCCGGACCCACATGGTCGCCACCCAGGGCGGGTTCCACGGCCGGACCATGGGCTCGCTCGCCCTCACCGGCCAGCCCGGCAAGCAGACTCCGTTCCTGCCGCTGCCCGGCGACGTCACGCACGTCCCGTACGGCGACGTCGAGGCGCTGCGCGCCGCGGTGACCGAGGACACCGCCCTGGTGATCATCGAGCCGATCCAGGGCGAGAACGGCGTGGTCGTGCCGCCCGCCGGCTACCTCCAGGCGGCCCGCGAGATCACCCGCGCCACCGGCACCCTGCTCGTCCTCGACGAGGTCCAGACGGGCGTCGGCCGCACCGGTCACTGGTTCGAGTACCAGGGCCACGACGGGGTCGACCCCGACATCGTGACCCTCGCCAAGGGCCTCGGCGGCGGGCTGCCGCTCGGCGCGACCGTCGCCTTCGGCAAGGCGGCCGAGCTCTTCACGCCCGGCCACCACGGCACGACCTTCGGCGGGAACCCGGTCGCCTGCGCCGCCGGACTGGCCGTCGTCGACACCCTCGCGGCCGGCGGAACCCTCGACGAGGTCAAGCGGCTGGGCGAGAAGCTGCGCAGCGGAATCGAAGGCCTGAACCACCCGCTGGTCTCCCATGTCCGTGGTGCGGGCCTCCTGCTGGGTATCGTGCTCACCGAGTCCCTCGCGCCGCAGGTGCAGCAGGCGGCTCAGGACGCCGGTCTCCTGGTGAACGCGCCCGCCCCCGATGTCGTACGGCTCATGCCCGCACTGATCATCACCGACACGGAGGTGGACGCGTTCCTGGCAGCGCTGCCCGGTGTCCTCGACGGAGCGGTGAACGGGGAAGGACGTACCGAGGAATGAGACGACGATGACCGACGCGCAGGAAACCGAGCACGGCGGGCCGTCCGTTCCGCAGACCCGTACCGCACGCCACCGCAGGATCGTCGACATCCTCAACCGGCAGCCGGTGCGCTCGCAGAGCCAGCTCGCCAAGCTTCTCGCGGACGACGGGCTGAGCGTCACGCAGGCGACGCTCTCCCGTGACCTGGACGAGCTCGGCGCGGTGAAGATCCGTGCCACGGGTGGCGAGCTGATCTACGCGGTGCCCAGCGAGGGCGGCTTCCGCACCCCGCAGGCGCCGCTCGGCGAGTCCGCCAAGGAGGAGCGCATGCGGCGCCTCTCCGGTGAACTGCTGATCTCCGCCGAGGCCTCCGCCAACCTCGTGGTGCTGCGGACCCCGCCGGGTGCGGCCCAGTTCCTCGCGTCGGCCATCGACCAGGCCGAACTCCACGCGATCCTCGGCACGATCGCGGGCGACGACACGCTGCTGCTGATCTCCCGCGACCCGGTGGGCGGGCAGGCGCTCGCCGACCACCTGCTGCGGCTCGCGCAGAACGACCGCTAGGCCGCGGCGACGGCCGGTCCGCAGGGGACCGGCCGTCGCAGGGCGCGTCGCAGGGCGCGTCGCAGGGCGCGTCGCAGGGCGCGTCGCAGGGCGCGTCGCAGGGCGCGTCGCAAGGCGCGTCGCAAGGCGCGTCGCAAGGCGCGCAAGGCGCGTGCCAAGGCGCGTGCCAAGGCTTTACGCACCCGGCCGGGGGAGCGGCGGCAGCGGGAGCGGCAGCCCCGGCAGCCCGTCCATGCTGACGCCGATGTGCTCCTTCTTCTCGAAGTACGCGCTCAGCGAGGCGTCGTCCTCGCGCGCGAACCGCCTCCCGTGCAGATCGCGGTCCTCGTCGTACGTCATGAACGGCACGGCGTACCCGCAGGAGTCCCGGATCACTTCGGCCGTGACCACGATGATCGCGCGCAGCCCGTGCTGGGTCACGTCGATCGAGGGAAAGTGCGCCATGAGGCCCTCCCACCGCGGATCGTCCCGGAACACCGGCTCGCCCCGCCCGTGCACCCGCACGATGCTCGGCGGGCCCTGAAACGCGCACCACATGAGCGTGATGCGCCCGTTCTCGCGCAGATGCGCGACGGTCTCGGCGGTGGACCCGGCGAAGTCCAGGTAGGCGACGGTCAGTTCGTCGATGACGGCGAAGGATCCGGTCAGCCCCTTGGGCGAGAGGTTGACGGTGCCGTCGGCGTCGAGCGGGGCCGTGGCGTGGAAGAAGATGGGCTGGGCCTCGATGAAGGTCCGGAGGCGTCCGTCGATGCGTTCATATGTCTTTCCCATGCGGGCATTGTCGCCGAACGGCTGTGCGAAGTCGGGGGCGCCGCTCCGCACGATTGACGAATCATGCGGAGCAATGCATACTCATGCATAACAGCGTGCTTGTGAGGCAAGGAGGAACCCATGACCGAGCGTGTCGTACTCGCCTACTCCGGCGGCCTGGACACCTCCGTCGCCATCGGCTGGATCGCCGAGGAGACGGGCGCCGAGGTCATCGCGGTCGCCGTGGACGTCGGTCAGGGCGGCGAGGACCTGGACGTCATCCGTAAGCGCGCCCTCGCCTGCGGGGCCGTCGAGGCCGAGGTCGCGGACGCCAAGGACGAGTTCGCCGAGGAGTACTGCCTCCCGGCGATCAAGGCCAACGCCCTCTACATGGACCGCTATCCCCTCGTCTCCGCCCTCTCCCGGCCCGCGATCGTCAAGCACCTCGTCGCGGCCGCCAGGAAGCACGGCGCCGGGATCGTGGCCCACGGCTGCACCGGCAAGGGCAACGACCAGGTCCGATTCGAGGCCGGCATCCAGGCCCTCGGCCCCGACCTGACCTGCATCGCCCCGGTCCGTGACTACGCCATGACCCGCGACAAGGCCATCGCCTTCGCGGAGCAGGCGGACCTGCCGATCGCGACCACCAAGAAGTCCCCGTACTCCATCGACCAGAACGTCTTCGGCCGCGCCGTCGAGACCGGTTTCCTGGAGGACATCTGGAACGCGCCGATCGAGGACATCTACGAGTACACCTCGAACCCGGCCCTCCCGCGCGAGCCCGACGAGGTCGTCCTCACCTTCAAGGAGGGCGTCCCCGTCGCGATCGACGGCAGGCCCGTCACCGTCCTCCAGGCGATCCAGCAGCTCAACGAGCGGGCCGGCGCCCAGGGCATCGGCCGGATCGACATGGTCGAGGACCGGCTCGTCGGCATCAAGTCCCGCGAGGTGTACGAGGCTCCCGGCGCGATCGCCCTGATCACCGCCCACCAGGAGCTGGAGAACGTCACCGTCGAGCGCGAACTCGCCCGCTACAAGCGGCAGGTCGAGCAGCGCTGGGGCGAACTCGTCTACGACGGCCTCTGGTTCTCCCCGCTCAAGCGCGCCCTCGACGGCTTCGTCGAGGAGGCCAACCGGCACGTCACCGGCGACATCCGGATGACCCTGCACAGCGGCCGCGCCGTCGTCACCGGCCGCAGGTCCGAGGAGTCGCTGTACGACTTCAACCTCGCGACCTACGACTCGGGCGACACGTTCGACCAGTCCAAGGCCCAGGGTTTCATCGACGTCTTCGCCCTCTCCGCGAAGATCGCCGCCCGGCGTGACCTCGCGTAATCCCGACTCGTTCCACAGCCGCCTCCCCACCGCAGGGACCGGGGAGGCGGCCTTGCACCCACCCTCCTGAGGAGCAGTAGCTGTGAGCAGCAACAACGGTGACGTCCGGCTCTGGGGCGGCCGTTTCGCCGACGGCCCCGCCGAGGCCCTCGCGAAGCTGTCCGCGTCGGTCCACTTCGACTGGCGCCTCGCGCCCTACGACATCGCCGGTTCCCGCGCCCACGCGCGCGTGCTCCACAAGGCGGGCCTGCTGACCGCGGACGAGCTCACCCGCATGCTGGCCGGCCTGGACCAGCTGGAGTCGGACGTCGCCGACGGCTCCTTCGTCGGCACGATCGCCGACGAGGACGTCCACACCGCCCTGGAGCGCGGCCTCCTGGAGCGCCTCGGCCCCGACCTCGGTGGCAAGCTGCGTGCCGGCCGGTCCCGCAACGACCAGGTCGCCACCCTCTTCCGGATGTACCTGCGCGACCACGCCCGGATCATCGGCGGCCTGATCGCCGACCTCCAGGACGCCCTCGTCGGCCTCGCCGAGGCCCACTCCGACGTCGCCATGCCGGGCCGGACCCACCTCCAGCACGCCCAGCCGGTGCTCTTCGCCCACCACGTCCTCGCCCATGTCCAGTCCCTCTCCCGGGACGCGGAGCGGCTGCGGCAGTGGGACACCCGTACCGCGGTCTCGCCGTACGGCTCCGGCGCCCTGGCCGGCTCCTCCCTCGGGCTCGACCCGGAGGCGGTCGCCAGGGACCTGGGCTTCGAGCGGGGCTCGGCCGGCAACTCCATCGACGGCACGGCCTCGCGGGACTTCGTCGCCGAGTTCGCCTTCATCACCGCGATGATCGGGGTCAACCTCTCCCGTATCGCGGAGGAGATCATCATCTGGAACACGAAGGAGTTCTCCTTCGTGACCCTGCACGACGCCTTCTCCACCGGCTCGTCGATCATGCCGCAGAAGAAGAACCCGGACATCGCGGAGCTCG
The DNA here is from genome assembly GCF_032436795.1 of Streptomyces sp. P9(2023). Classification (NCBI taxonomy): domain Bacteria; kingdom Bacillati; phylum Actinomycetota; class Actinomycetes; order Kitasatosporales; family Streptomycetaceae; genus Streptomyces; species Streptomyces sp. P9(2023). The sequence continues at coordinate 23,914 of NZ_JAUPWM010000043.1, read as the reverse complement.
CCCGCGGCAAGTCCGGCCGCCTCATCGGCAACCTCAGCGGGCTGATGGCCACGCTCAAGGCCCTGCCGCTCGCCTACAACCGCGACCTCCAGGAGGACAAGGAGCCGGTCTTCGACTCCTGCGACCAGCTGGAGGTCCTGCTCCCCGCGTTCACCGGCATGATGGCCACGCTCACCGTCAACCGGGAGCGCATGGAGGAACTGGCCCCGGCCGGCTTCTCGCTCGCGACCGACATCGCCGAGTGGCTGGTCAAGCAGGGCGTGCCGTTCCGGGTGGCGCACGAGGTGGCCGGCGAGTGCGTGAAGGTCGCCGAGGCGGAGGGCAAGGAGCTGGACGGCCTCACCGACGACCAGTTCGCCAAAATCTCGGAGCACCTCACCCCCGAGGTCCGTACGGTCCTCAACGTCCCGGGCGCGCTCGCCTCCCGTGATGGCCGAGGCGGTACGGCCCCGTCGGCGGTCGCCGCCCAGCTGGTCGAGGTCAAGGCGGACCTGGTGATCCAGCACGCCTGGGCCACGGCCAAGAAGTAACGCTCAGTACGTCACAGCGCCGCCGCCCAGTCCGCGAGCGCGTCGAAGTCCGGTCGGGTCAGCCCGATCCGTTCGTCGACGCGCACCAACAGGGCGGCGGCGAGGTGGTTCTGCTCCACGTACTCGTGGTCGTACGACGTGATGTCGTCGTCCACCCAGGCGAACGGCCGCCCCGCCGCGTACTCCAGGATGTACTGCGTCTTCCAGAAGGTCCCGCGAGGGGCCTTCCCGTGCATCTGGGGCCAGTCGATGAACGGCAGCTCAGGCAGCCCGAGCTGCGACCCTATCCACTTGTTCGCCTCGCCCTTCCACGTCGTCGCCCACACCAGCTCGTACGCCTCCGACAGCGCGAGCAGCTCCGCCCCGTGCGCGGGGTTCAGCCACACCCGCAGCGGCTTCGCTCCCGTCCAGCCGGTCGGGTGCATCCGGTGCGTGCCGTACCCCTCCGGGCGGCGCTCGGCCTGGGCCGCGTAGGGGTTCAGCGGTCCGTCCACGTCGATCAGCAGCAGCGGCTTCGTCATGATCACAGGATTCCTTCCAGCCCCACGGTGAGGCGTCGAATTATCGAATGAGACAGTGACGTCTCATTCGGTGTATGGTTGTCTCATGTCAGTCGACCGCACCCAGGTGCTCCGCGCCGCCGCCGCTCTGCTCTCCCGGAAATCGACCGCCACCATGGACGAGGTCGCCCGGGCCGCAGGCATCGGCCGCGCCACCCTGCACCGGCACTTCGCCGGGCGGGACGCGCTGGTCAGAGCGCTGGAGGCGATGGGCATCCAGGAGTTCGAGGCCGCGCTCGACGCCGCGAACCTCGACGAGGGCCCGGCCGACGAGGCCGTACGCCGACTCGTCGTCCAGTCCGAGCCCAACGCCCAGCTGCTGGCCTTCCTCGTCACCGAGAACCAGCTCTTCGAGGGCGACCAGGTCAACGAGGGCTGGGCCCGGCTCGACGCGCGCGTCAGCGACCTCTTCAGGCGCGGCCAGGAAGAGGGCGCCTTCCGGATCGACCTGAGCCCCGCGTGGCTCACCGAGGCCCTCTACGGCCTCATCTCGTCCTGCGCCTGGTCCGTCATGGACGGCCGGGTCGCGGCCAAGGACTTTTCATTCATGATCACCGAGCTGCTGCTCGGTGGCGCACGACGGAGCGTGGAGAAATGAGCAGGACCCAGGAGTTGAGCCCGACGACGGGGATCGAGGTGAAGAGCCCCGGCCGCTGGCTCGCGCTCTCGGTACTCGTCCTGGCCGTGCTGCTGGTCGCGGTGGACGCCACCGTCCTCGGTCTCGCGACGCCCTCCCTCAGCGAGGACCTGAAGCCGACCGGCACCCAGCTGCTGTGGATCGGCGACATCTACTCCTTCGTCATCGCCGGACTCCTGGTCTCGATGGGCTCCCTCGGCGACCGGATCGGCCGCAAGAAGCTGCTCCTGATCGGGGCGACCGCGTTCGGCGCCGTCTCGGTGCTCAACGCGTACGCCGCCAGCCCCGAGATGATGATCGTCGCCCGCGCGCTGCTCGGTGTCGCCGGTGCCACGCTGATGCCGTCGACCCTGGCGCTGATCCGGAACATCTTCCACGACCCCAAGGAGCGCAGCCTCGCCATCGGCATCTGGGGCGCCACCGCCTCGGCCGGCGCGGCCGTCGGCCCGGTCGTCGGCGGAGCGCTGCTCCAGCACTTCTGGTGGGGCTCGGTCTTCCTCATCAACCTGCCCGTGATGATCGCCCTGGTCCTCGTCGGCATCAAGCTGCTGCCAGAGTCCAAGAACCCGGTCTCCGGCCCCTGGGACCTCGTCAGCGTCGGACTCTCGCTCGTCGGTGTCATCGGAGTCGTCTACGCCATCAAGGAAGTCGCCTCGCACGGCCTGACGTGGGAGGTCGGCGCGGCCGCCGTCATCGGCGCCGCGGCCCTGTACGCCTTCGTTCGGCGGCAGCACACGCTGACCGCACCCCTGCTCGACATGCGGCTCTTCAAGCACCGCGGCTTCTCGGGTGCGGTCCTGGCGGATCTGCTCACCGTCTTCGGACTGTCCGGACTGGTCTTCTTCCTCTCCCAGTTCCTGCAGCTCGTCCAGGGGCGTGACCCGCTGGAGGCCGGACTCGCCGAACTGCCCGCCGCCATCGGCGCGGTGGCCACCGGTCTGCTCGCCGGCCGGTACGCCCGGCGGTTCTCCGTACGAGCCGTCGTCACCGGCGGTCTCGGCGCGATCGGACTGGCGCTCGCCGCGATCACCCTGGTCCACAAGGAGACCGGCTACCCGCTGCTCGGCGCGGCCCTGCTCGTCGTCGGCCTCGGCGCCGGATTCTCCTTCACCGTCACGGCGGACGTGATCCTCTCCAGCGTGCCCAAGGAGCAGGCCGGTTCGGCCTCCGCGGTCTCCGAGACCGCATACGAACTGGGCGCGGCGCTCGGCATCGCCCTCCTCGGCTCGATCGTCACCGGCGTCTACCAGGGCTTCGTGACCCCGGCGGGCGTCCCCGCCGACGCCGCGGCGGCGGCCCACGAATCGCTCGGCGGCGCGGTCGAGGCCTCCGCGGGCCTCGCCCCCGACTCGGCGACCGCCCTGGTCTCCACGGCCCAGGACGCCTTCGTCGACGGCCTGAACATCGCGGCGGGCGTCGGCGCTGCGGTCCTCCTCGCGACGGCGGTCGCGGCCTGGTTCCTCCTGAAGGGCCAGAAACTGGAGGACGGCATCGAGCACTGACGCGCACCGCGGGCGTCACGAGAAACGGGCGGGCCCCGCACGGCGATCACTGCCGTACGGGGCCCGCCCGTTCACGTCGTACGGGCGGGGGCCCGCCCGTTCAGTTCCTAGGGGCGGCTACGCGGCCTTCGCCTTCGTGGCGTACATGTCCACGTACTCCTGGCCCGACAGCCGCATCACCTCGGACATCACCGAGTCCGTCACGGCCCGCAGCACATAGCGGTCCCGGTCCATCCCCTCGTACCGCGAGAACTCCATCGGCTCGCCGAAGCGGACCGTCACCCGGCCCGGCCGGGGCAGCCCCGCACCGCCCGGCTGGATCTTGTCCGTGCCGATCATCGCGAACGGCACCACCGGCGCGCCGGTCATCAGGGTCAGCCGCGCGATGCCGGTACGGCCCCGGTACAGCCGGCCGTCGGGGGAGCGGGTGCCCTCCGGGTAGATGGAGAAGATCTTGCCCTCCTCCAGGACCCGGCGGCCCGTCATCAGCGCCGCGACACCGCCCCGGCCGCCGTCCCGGTCCACCGGGATCATGCCGACGCTGGTGAAGAACCAGGCCATCAGCCGGCCCTTGAAGCCCTTGCCCGTGACGTACTCGTCCTTGCCGATGAAGAAGACCGGGCGGTCCGTGCAGATCGGCATGATCATCGAGTCGATGAACGTGAGGTGGTTGCCCGCCAGGATGACCGGACCCGTCCCCGGGATGTTCTCGGCACCCTCCACGCGCGGGCGGAACATCAGGCGCAGGAGCGGTCCGAGCACTGCCTTGATGAGTGCGAGACGGGACAACGGTTCCTCCGGTGTCGGGGGGCGGGGCTTCGTCGTGAGGGGGGCTGTGCAGGTGAGGACGATACTCGCGGGTCGCCGTCGTCCGCACATCGGGTTCACCGAGCGGATACGCAGTGTTGACGTGTGTTTCCGTCATGTTCGGCCAAGGTCTGCCGTGGGGAAGGGCCGAATGCCTACGGTCGGAGCTGCGTTTGACAGGTGCGGGACATCACATCAAGGAGCCTTCATGACACAGGGTGAGCACGCCAGCCCCGCTCGACGCGCGGTCCTCGGAGCGGCGGGCGCGGCGGTGACCGGCGTCGCGGGAGCCGCCGTCCTCGGCGCCTCCTCGGTCCTCGCCGCCGGCACCGCGCACGCCGCCGACGCCCCGGACGAGGCCCAGGGCCACGGCTACCGCTCCCTCCCCGTCCCCACCGTCATCGCCCACCGCGGCGCGAGCGGCTACCGCCCCGAGCACACCCTCGGCTCGTACCAGCTCGCCCTCGACCTCGGCGCCCACGTGATCGAGCAGGACCTCGTCCCCACCAAGGACGGCCACCTGGTCTGCCGCCACGAGAACGACATCACCGGCACGACCGATGTCGCCGACCACCCCGAGTTCGCCTCCCGGAAGACCACCAAGTCCGTCGACGGCGTCTCGTACACGGGCTGGTTCACCGAGGACTTCACGCTCGCCGAGCTCAAGACCCTCCGCGCCAAGGAGCGCATCCCGGGCACCCGCCAGGAGAACACCCTCTACGACGGCCGCTGGCAGATCCCGTCCTTCGAGGAGGTGCTGCGCTGGGCGGAGCGCGAGGGCCGCCGCCGGGGCCGCCAGGTCTGGCTGCACGTCGAGACCAAGCACCCCACCTACTTCCGCTCCCTCGGCCTCGGCCTGGAGGAGCCCCTCGCCAGGCTGCTGCGCCGGTACGGCCGCCACCGCGCCGACTCTCCGGTCTTCCTCCAGTCGTTCGAGCCGAGCAGTATCCAGCGGCTGGCGAAGCTGGTGAACTCGCCGCGCGTCGTGCTGCTCTCCGCCGCGAGCAGCCGCCCCTGGGACTTCGTCCAGGCGGGTGACCCGCGCACCGTCGCCGACCTGGTCACGCCGGAGGGCCTGCGCTGGATCGCCTCGTACGCGCAGGGCATCGGCCCCACCCTGGACCTGGTCATCCCGCGCGACGCGACCGGCCGCCTCGGCAGCCCGACGACCCTGGTGCGGGACGCCCACGCGCAGGGCCTGATCCTCCACCCGTACACCCAGCGCAACGAGAACAGCTTCCTGCCGGCCGAGTACCGACGCGGCACGGACCCGAACGCCTACGGCGACGCCTTCGGCGCCCTGAAGACCTACCTGGCGACCGGCATAGACGGCATCTTCTCCGACAACCCGGACACGGCCCTGCTGGCGACGACCGACTGACCGCCCCCCTTGTGCCCACCCCCCCCGCCACTGCGGAGGGGTGGGCACAACCCACGGGGTCGGTGCCGTTCCGTGGTCCGTACAGCCCAGGACCCTGGGCCCGGGCCACGGGCAACGGCACCCACCCGAGTGGTTTACCCCAGGTCGCGCAACCGCCCGCGACAGCGGGCCGTCGTGCGGGTCATGACCCACCCCCACCTCCTCCGAACCCTCGCCCCCCTCCTCGCCGCCGAGTCGAAGGCCGAGGCCCCCGCCGCCGGCGTAGAGGCGGGCGACCTCGAACAAGCCGTCTGGCTGAGGCTCCTGGAGCGCCTCGAAAAGGACGACGTGCCCACCCGCCCCGCCGACTGGCTCCGCCGAGCCGTCCGCTCCGAAGCCCGCCGCGCCCGCCGCGCCGCCCTCCGCGAGCGCCCGTACGACGGCGAGGAGGCCACCGAGACGCGCGACGACAACCCCGAGAGCACCGCCCTCACCACCGAACGCCGCCGCGCCGTCCGCGCCGCCGTCCGCCGCACCCCCGGTCACTGCCCGCGGCTGCTCACCGCGATGCTCGACCCGGCAGACCCCACCTACCGAGAAATCGCAGGGGAGTTGGGTATCTCACAGGGCAGTCTGGGGCCGATGCGTTCCCGTTGCCTGGGATGCCTGCGCAGAATGCTGGCTGCAGAGGTTCCCGCAGCGACCCGGAGGGGAAGGGTGCGGGAGACCGACCGAGGAACCAGGTGAGCGGGAGGCATGCGCACATGGGCATGAGCGTGACCATCTCAGCGGCTGACGCGGGCGACGCGGAGCACATACTGAAGCTGCAGTACCTCTGTTACCAGAGCGAGGCCGAGCTCTACGGCGACTACGCCATCGAGCCGCTCACCCAGACCCTCGACGGCCTGCGGGCCGAACTCTCCGAGGGGTACGGGCTCGTGGCGCGCCTCGGCGACGAGATCGTCGCCTCCGTACGCGGGCGGGTCGACGAGGCCGGCACCGTGCGGATCGCCAAGCTGATCGTCCACCCGCGCATGCAGCGGCACGGCCTCGGCGGCCGGCTCCTCGACGCCATAGAAGGCCACTTCGCCGGCGACCCGGCGCCCACCGCCAAGCGCTTCCAGCTCTTCACGGGCCACCGCAGCGAGGGCAACCTCCGGCTCTACCGCAGCAAGGGGTACGAGCAGGTCGGCGCCCGCGAGATCGGCCCCAGGCTCACGCTCGTGACCCTGGAGAAGGCCGCCTGATCAGGCAGCCGCCCGCGACCCCCGCAGCCACCAGATCCCGGTCACCGGCAGCAGCACCGGAATGAAGATGTAGCCGTAGCCGTAGTCCGACCAGACCGTGGCGTCCGGGAACGCGGACGGGTCGGCCAGCGTCCAGGTCCCCACGGTCAGTACGCCCACCAGCTCGGCGGCGCAGCACACCAGCGCCGCCCTGCGGGCCGTCTCCCCGCCCCGTACCAGCGTGTACGTGATGAACGCGTACACGACCGCCGCCACCGCCGACAGCGCGTACGCGAGCGGCGCCCGGTCGAACTCGGTCGCGATCTGGTAGATCGAGCGCGAGACCGCGCCGACCGACATCACCCCGTACATCCAGACCAGCAGCATGCCGGGGCCCGTGACCAGGCGCGTGCCCGCGCCGGTCTCCTCCGTCGTGGTCATCAGCCCACCGTCCAGATGTCGAAGAGACGCACTTCGAGGACCGCGAGCACGACCCCGCTCGCCGCCACTGTCGCCGAGCCCCACCGGCTGCGCTCCGTGAGCGACATGAAGGCCGCCGCGGGCACCGCGCACAGCGAGCCCAGCAGATACGCGACGAAGATCGTCGTGCCCTCCTCGGCCTTCTCGCCGCGCGAGAGCTGCACGATGCCGACGACCAGCTGCACCAGGGCGAGGAGGGTCACCACGGCCATGCCGATGAAGTGCCAGTCCTTGGTCGGCTGGTCGCGGGTGAAGGCGAAGCCGCACCAGGCGGCGAGCGCGAGCGCGGCCACCGAGACCGCGACTGTCAGGGCGTCAAGCATGCGCACGAGGGTATTACGGGCCGAAAGGCCCGATGCGGTCGCCCCCCGTCCGCCCCGTAGGGTCGGGGGCCATGAAGATACGCGCGGAAGCCCTGCTGTTCGACAACGACGGAACCCTCGTCTCCTCCATGGCGTCCGTGTACCGCTGCTGGACCCGCTGGGCGGGGGAGTACGGCATCACGGCCGAGGACTTCGCCCGCGTGGAGCTGCACGGCCGGCCCGCCGCCGAGATCATCGCCGACCTGCTGCCCGCCGAGCGGGTGCCCGAGGCGCTGCGCCGCATCGAGCAGCTGGAGGTCGAGGACGTCCCCGGCGGTGTCGAGCTGCTGCCCGGCACCAAGGAGCTGCTCTCCTCCCTCCCGGCCGACCGCTGGGCCGTCGTCACCTCCGCGACCAGGCCGCTCGGCGAAGCACGGCTGCGCGAGGTGGGCATCGACTTCCCCGTCCTGGTGGCCGCCGACGACATCACGCGCGGCAAGCCCGACCCGGAGCCCTTCCTGCTCGCCGCCGCGAAGCTCGGCGTCGACCCGGCCGCCTGCGTGGTCTTCGAGGACGCCCCGGCGGGGCTCGCCGCCGGTCGCGCCGCGGGCATGCGGACCGTGGCCTTGGCCACAACCCACGATCGTTCCGAGCTCGACGCCGATGTCGTCGTGACCGACCTGTCGGAGGTGTCCGCGCAGGCCACGGACGGGGCGGTGGAGATCGTCGTCGGGATCTGACGCCCGCCCCGGGGTGTCCGCATGGCGTCTCGGCGACGTCCGCTATACGGACACCCCCGAAGTGGCCGTACCCCCGCGTGCTTTACTTGCAGACATGACCACGACGAGCAGCCGCACCCTTGCGACCGAGGCGAACGCGACGCCCGGTGCTCGTTGTATGTGTCGAATGTGCGCCTTCTGAGGGCCCCCGCCTGAGCCTCGCGCCCCGAAGCGAGACCCCGACGGCCGAGCCGTTCCGCCCGCCGAAACCGGCGCCGGACCGTGCCCGCCCCGCGCACGCGCTGCCTCCGGTTCACCCACCGAAGCGGCCGATCTGCGCCTGACTGTCCGAACGACGAATGCCCCGTGCCCGGCGGACCCCGCGCCGTGCACTCGACAGTGACGGAAACCCCTGTGATCACCACTTCGGGCCTGACCAAGGTCTACGAGTCGCGAGGCCGCCAGGTCACCGCTCTGGACGGCGTCGACCTCCACGTCCGCGAGGGCGAGGTGTACGGCGTGATCGGCCAGAGCGGCGCCGGCAAGTCCTCGCTCATCCGCTGCGTCAACCTCCTGGAGCGCCCCACCTCCGGCACCGTGACCGTGGACGGCGTCGACCTCACCGCGCTCGCCGCCACGGGCCGCCGCGCCGGCAAGGACCTGCGCCGCGCCCGCAGCAGCATCGGCATGGTCTTCCAGCACTTCAACCTGCTGTCCTCCCGTACGGTCAAGGACAACATCGAGCTCCCCCTGGAGATCCTCGGCGTCTCCGGTGCCGAGCGCACCCGCCGCGCCCTGGAACTCCTCGACCTCGTCGGCCTCGCCGACAAGGCCAAGGCCTACCCCGGCCAGCTCTCCGGTGGCCAGAAGCAGCGCGTCGGCATAGCCCGCGCCCTGGCCGGCAACCCCAAGGTCCTGCTCTCCGACGAGGCCACCAGCGCCCTCGACCCGGAGACCACCCGCTCCATCCTCCAGCTGCTGCGCGACCTCAACCGGCAGCTCGGCCTGACCGTCCTGCTCATCACGCACGAGATGGACGTCGTCAAGACGATCTGCGACTCGGCCGCGCTGATGCAGCAGGGCCGGATCGTCGAGTCGGGCACCGTGAGCGAACTGCTCGCCACCCCCGGCTCCGAGCTGGCCGCCGAGCTCTTCCCGGTCAGCGGCGCCGCCACCGGCCCCGACCGTACGGTCGTCGACGTCACCTTCCACGGCGAGGCCGCCACCCAGCCGGTGATCTCCCAGCTCTCCCGTACGTACAACATCGACATCTCGATCCTCGGCGCCGCCATGGACACCGTGGGCGGCAAGCAGATCGGCCGGATGCGGATCGAACTGCCCGGCCGTTACGAGGAGAACGTCGTGCCCGTCGGCTTCCTGCGCGAGCAGGGCCTCCAGGTCGACGTCGTGGACGACGAAGCCACCGCGCCCACCGCGGATCTGGTCAAGGAAGGTGCCAAGTGACCTGGTCGGAGATGCAGCCCCTCCTTGAGCAGGGCACTGTCGACACCGTCTACATGGTCCTGTGGGCCACGGTCGTCACCGTCCTCGGCGGACTGCCGCTCGGCATCCTCCTCGTCCTCACGGACAAGGGCGGTCTGCTGCAGAACACCGTGGTCAACAAGGTCGTCGGCGTGATCGTGAACATCGGCCGCTCGCTGCCGTTCATCATCCTCCTGATCGCCCTGATCCCGTTCACGACCTTCGTCGTCGGCACCTTCATCGGACCGACCGCGATGATCGTGCCGCTCGCCATCGGCGCCATCCCCTTCTTCGCGCGCCTCGTCGAGACCTCGATCCGCGAGGTCGACCACGGACTGGTGGAAGCCGTCCAGTCCATGGGCGGCTCCGTGCCGACGATCGTCCGCAAGGTGCTGCTGCCGCAGGCGCTGCCCTCGCTGGTCTCCGGGACCACCACCACCGTCATCGTGCTCATCGGCTACTCCGCGATGGCCGGCGCGGTCGGCGGCGAAGGCCTCGGCTCCAAGGCGATCACCTACGGATACCAGCGCTTCGACACCCAGTTCATGCTGGTCACCGTCCTCGTCCTGATCGCGATCGTCACCGTGGTCCAGCTGATCGGCGACCTCGCCGTCCGGCTCCTCGCCCGCCGGGGCCGTACCGCGTAACCCCACAGACTTCGATTTTCGAAGACGAGCCCGGACTTGTTGTCCAGGCGTCCACCGCACCACCGGAAAGAGGCACTCTTCGTGCGTAAGAACATCAAGCTCACCGCCGGTATCGCCGCCACCGCCGCGCTCGCCCTGGGCCTCACCGCCTGCGGCACGGCCTCGGACCCGTCCTCCGCCAAGGACTCGGCCGGCTCCGCCGACAAGCCGCTCGTCGTCGCCGCGTCCCCGACGCCGCACGCCGACATCCTCAACTACGTCAAGGACAACCTCGCCGCGAAGGAGCGCCTGAAGCTGGAGGTGAAGGAGTTCACGGACTACGTCCTGCCGAACACCGCCACCCAGTCCGGCCAGGTCGACGCCAACTTCTTCCAGCACAAGCCGTACCTCGACGACTTCAACGAGAAGAACAAGACCACCATCGTCCCCGTGGTCAACGTCCACCTGGAGCCCCTCGGCCTCTACTCCAAGAAGGTCAAGGCGCTCTCGGACATCAAGGCCGGCCAGACCATCGCGGTCCCCAACGACACCACCAACGGCGGCCGCGCCCTCCAGCTGCTCGCCGAGAACGGCCTCATCACGCTGAAGGACGGCGTCGGCACCAACGCCAAGCTCTCCGACATCACGGACAAGAAGGGCCTGGAGTTCAAGGAGCTGGAGGCCGCCACCGTGCCCCGCGCCCTGAACGACGTGGACGCCGCCGTCATCAACGGCAACTACGCCATCGAGGCCAAGCTCTCGCCCGCGAAGGACGCCATCGCCGTCGAGAAGGCCGAGGGCAACCCGTACGCCAACTTCCTCGCCGTCAAGGAGGGCAACGAGAAGGACGCCCGCGTGCAGAAGCTCGTGAAGCTCCTCAACTCGCCCGAGGTGAAGAAGTACATCGAGGACACGTACAACGGCTCGGTCATCCCGGCCTTCGGCGCCGTCGCCAAGTAAGGCCCGCAGTACAGTTCTTACGACGAAGGCCCCCGCACCCCGTCCGGTGCGCGGGGCCTTCCTCGTACCGCGGGCGCGTCCCGGCAGCCCTTCAGGGTGCGGCTCCGTATCTGACGCCACATCGGACCCGGCCATGCGTACCGACGGCAGCATGCTGCATGCTGTGCGTTCACGGTCGATTCGGACGGTTCACGGCATGGAGCTGAGCATGACTACCACCTTTCCGGACATCTCCATCAACACGGACCGGTTGGTGCTGCGTGCGCTCGAAGAGGCCGACGCGCCCGCCCTCGCCGAGATGATGAACGACGAGATGGTGGCGGCCTGGACGGCCGTCCCCCAGCCCTACACCGAGGACGCCGCCCACCGCTGGATCACCGAGTACGCCCCCACCGAACGCACCGCCGGCCGAGGCCTCGACCTCGCCGTCACCGAGTTCCTCACCCAGCGCCTCGTGGGCATCGTCCAACTCAGCAACACCAACTGGCGCGTCCGCTCCACCGAGATGTCCTACATCGTCGCCCCCTGGGCCCGCGGCGAGGGCTACGCCTCCGAAGCCGCCCTCGCCACCGCCCAGTGGCTCTTCGGCGACCAGGGATTCGAACGCATCGAGCTGCGCACCGCCGCCGACAACACCGCCTCCCAGCAGGTCGCCCAGAAGATCGGCTGCATCAGCGAAGGCGTGCTCAGAGGTGCCTGCATAGCCCGCACCCGCACCGAGGACGGCACCCTGGCCGACCTGCGCACCGACTTCATCGTCTGGGGACTGCTCCCCGAGGACCTGGAAGGCGTCGCCGACCAGATGGCGGAGGCCGGCTACTCCTCCTTCACCGACTGGAGCTGAGCCCGCAACCGATCCCGGGTACCCTCGACACCCCCCGACCTGCGACAAGACCTCAGGAGACAGACGACGATGGCCGACCGGGTCACGGTGATCGGCTGGGACGGCTCGCCCCTCACCGCAGCGGCCCGGTCCGCGCTCGCCGCCGCCACGCTCGTGGCCGGTGCCGCGCACCACCTCGCACTGCCCGAGGTCCCGCCCGCCGCCGAAAGGATCCGCCTCGGCAGCGTCGACCTCGCCGCCCGCCGTATCGCAGGCCACCGCGGCACAGCCGTCGTCCTCGCCGACGGCGACCCCGGCTTCTTCGGCGTCGTCCGCACCCTCCGCGCCCCCGAGCACGGCCTTGAGGTCGAGGTCGTCCCCGCCGTCACCTCCGTCGCCGCCGCCTTCGCCCGCGCAGGCATGCCCTGGGACGACGCCCGGATCGTCGTCGCCCACCAGCGCACCCTGCGCCGCGCCGTCAACGTCTGCCGCGCCCACCCCAAGGTCGCCGTCCTCACCTCGCCCGGCGCGGGACCCGCCGAACTCGCCCTCCTCCTCGACGGCGTCCACCGCACCTTCGTCATCTGCGAGGAGCTCGGCACCGACCGCGAACAGGTCACCGTGCTCACCTCCGACAAGGCCGCCGACCACGCCTGGCGCGACCCCAACGTGGTCATCGTCATCGGCGGCAGCGCCGGAGCCCCGCCCGGCGGCTGGCTCATGGGCCAGGAGACCCCGGCCGTACGCGGCTGGGCCCTGCCCCCCGACGAGCCCACCGGCGCCCGGGGCGGCAGCGGCGAGGACCGCACCCTGCGCGCCGCCCAGCTCGCCCGGCTCGGCCCCCGCGTCGGCGACCTCGTCTGGGACATCGGCTGCGGAAGCGGCGCCCTCTCGGTGGAGGCCGCCCGCTTCGGAGCCGCCGTCATCGCCGTCGACGCCGACCCGCAGGCCTGCGCCCGCACCGAGGCGGCCGCCCGCCGCCAGGGCGTCCAGCTCCAGGCCGTACGGGGCCGGGCCCCGCACGTCCTGGAACGACTGCCCGAACCCGACGTCGTACGGATCGGGGGCGGCGGCGTCCCCGTCGTCATCGCCTGCACCGACCGCAGGCCCGAACGGATCGTCGCCCACGCCTCCACCCGCGACGAGGCCGAGGCCATCGGCGCGGCACTCGCCGACGGCGGCTACACCGTCGAATGCGCCCTCCTGCAGAGCGTCGGCCTCGATCCTGACGACTGGTCGGAACGCGACCGCACCACCGTCTTCCTGCTCGCCGGGCGCCGGTCGACCTCCGCCTGACTCCGCCCCGGCGGCCCCCACCCGTGACCATGCCAACCCGGCGGGGCAGGTAGGCTGGCCGATCGTCGTACCGCACCGGGACCCTCGACGCTTTGTTCGGCAATGACCCGGATCGGGTGCCCGATGGGCCCTGATGTGGTACGCGGCAACGGGGGGACGCGCGACGTGGCGCAGTCCACAGCAAACCGTGGCGGATCCGCCTGTCACGACGGCCGATGGCCGCGACAATGCTGGGGTGCCCGCGCGTCATTCGTGCCGCACGGGGCGCCCGCTCGTTCTTGTTGACGGGCGAAGGTCTGAAGGAGCACAACCGATGGGCGAGGGGTACGCATGACGGACACCGGCCAGGTCCCGGGCGAGGGGCTGCCGGAGAACGCAGGCATGGTCGAGCAGCCGGGCATCCCCGCTCCGGGCGCGTACACCTTCCTGGACCCCTCCGAGAGCGCAGCCGAGGACGACGACCTGCTTCTGATGCCGGGTGCCCAGGGCGCCTGGAGCGAGCACCAGCCGGGCGCCGTGCCCGCGCCGCCCGTCGCCGTGCCTGCCCCCGGGATGATGCCGGGTCAGCAGCCGGTCGGCGCCCAGCTCACCGACCCGCTGGCCGGCCCGATCGCCGACGCCCTGGCCGCCCAGACCCCGATGGCGCCGCCCGCGCCCCTCGCGCACGAGGCCCTCGCGCACGGGGCTGTCGCGCACGAGGCCCTCGCGCACGAGGCCGTCGTGCACGAGGCCGTCGCCACCCCGGCGCACGGTGTCCCGGCCGCTGCGGAGCCCGCCCCGGTCGTCCCGACCCCCGCGCACGGCGTGCCGTTGGCGCCCGAGCCCGCGCAGGGTGTGCCCACGTTCGCGGAGCCGGGCCAGGTCCCGTCGTCCACCCCCGCGCACGGCGTGCCGGTCGGGGCCGAGGTCGTGACCGACCACGGCTACGAGCCCGGGATCCTGGACACCGGCGCCCACGAGGCCGCCGGCCGCGACAGCGGTTCGGTCGACCTCGGCGGCGTCCGCGTACCGCCGCCGGCCGCGGCTCCGACCCCGCCGCCCGCCCGCCGCCCGCTGCACATGGGCCCGCCCGTCCCGGAGAGCGGCGGAGTTGTCCGCTCCCTCGCCGACCGAGGCCCCGCCGCCGCCCCGGCACCCATGGCCGCCCCCATGCCGGCGCCCGCCGCCCCGGTCGCCGCGACGGCGCCCACGCCGCTGCCGGCCCGGGTCGCGGGTCCGCCCACGACCGGCCTCGAGTACCTCGACATCCCCCAGGAGCAGCCGGCCGCCCCGGTCGCGCCCCAGCTCGGCGACATCCCGCCGCAGGGCGCCGTTCCGTGGGACCCGCAGCCCCAGGTGCCCGCAGAAACGGTCGGCCAGTTCGTCCCGGTCGAGGGCACGGTCCCGACGACCCCGCACCTGGCACCGACGCCGTTGCCGGAGCCGGTGTCGGTTCCGGAGCCGACACCGGAGCCGGTCGAGGAGTCGGTGCCGGCCCAGGAGCCGGTGGCCGGGGAGCTGGTGGCCGAGGCGCCCGTCCCGGTGGAAGCTCCCGTGGAGGTCACCCCCGCCCCCGTACCGGCCCCGCGCGACGGCGGCCCGGCCGCCGCCGGACCCGTACCCCCGGTGGAGGAAGTCGCCCCGGAGGCACCGTCGGAGCCCGAGGCGGCAGAGGCCCCGGAGGCCCCCGAGGCGCCCGTCGCGCCCGAGCAGGATCAGCCCGAGCCGGTCGCGGAGGCCGCCGCGGAGGCCGTGGCCGAAGAGCCGGTGGCCGACACGCCCGAGGCGGCTGTGGAGGCCCCGGCGGAACTGTCCGGCGAAGCACTCGACACGATCGACGAGCCCGCAGCCGACGAGCCCGCTGCCGAGCAGCCCGCCGCCGAGGAAGTCGCCGCAGCGGAAGACGTCCCCGACGAGGCTGTCGTAGCGGAATCCCTCCCCGAGGAAGCAGCCGTAGCGGAGCCCGTAGTCGGCGAGGCCGCCGACGCAGAAGCAGCAGTAGAAGCAGAAGCAGCGGTCGCGGAACCCGCCCACGAGGAAGTGGCCGTGGCGGAACCCGCCCACGAGGAATCCGCGGAAGCGGAAGAACCGGCGTTCGCGGAGGCCGTCGGCGCACCCGCTCCCGGCTACGACGACGCCGAGCGGGAAGCGGTTCTCCGCGTCATGCGCGAGCGCCGGGACATCCGTAACGGCTTCCGCTCCGACCCGATCCCGCACGAGGTGCTGCTCCGCGTCCTGGAGGCCGCCCACACGGCCCCCAGCGTCGGGCACTCCCAGCCCTGGGACTTCGTCGTCATCCGCTCGGCGGAGACCCGCCGGACGATGCACGAACTGGCCCAGCGTCAGCGCGAGGCGTACGCCAAGTCGCTGCCCAAGGCGCGGGCGAAGCAGTTCAAGGAACTGAAGATCGAGGCCATCCTCGACACCCCGGTCAACATCGTCGTGACCGCCGACCCCACCCGGGGCGGCCGGCACACCCTCGGCCGCTACACGCAGCCGCAGATGGCCCCGTACTCCTCGGCCCTCGCCGTCGAGAACCTCTGGCTCGCCGCCCGCGCCGAGGGCCTCGGCGTCGGCTGGGTCAGCTTCTTCGACGAGCGGGAGATGGTCCGGACCCTCGGCCTGCCCGAGCACCTCGAAGTGGTCGCGTACCTCTGCGTCGGTTACGTCGACGAGTTCCCCGAGGAGCCCGAGCTGATGCAGGCGGGCTGGTCCAAGCGCCGCCCGCTGTCCTGGGTCGTCCACGAGGAGACGTACGGCCGCCGGGCGCTGCCCGGCGAGGAGCCGCACGACCTGCTCCAGGAGACGGTCGCCAACATCCGCCCGCTGGACGCCAAGGCGCTCGGCGAGGCGTGGGAGCGGCAGAAGCGCATGACGAAGCCCGCCGGGGCGCTCGGCATGCTGGAGATCATCTCCGCACAGCTGGCCGGCCTGTCCCGGATGTGCCCTCCCCCCATCCCCGAACCGGCGGCCGTCGCGATCTTCGCGGGTGACCACGGCGTGCACGCCCAGGGCGTCACCGCCTGGCCGCAGGAGGTGACCGGCCAGATGGTCGCGAACTTCCTCGGTGGGGGAGCGGTCTGCAACGCCTTCGCCAACCAGGTGGGGGCCGAGGTCTGCGTCATCGACGTCGGCGTCGCCTCCGACCTCCCCGCCACGCCCGGCCTGCTTCCCCGCAAGGTCCGCGCGGGCACGGCCGACTTCACCACCGGCCTGGCGATGACCCGGGACGAGGTCCTGGCGGCGATCGAGGTGGGCGTCGAGACCGCGCGCGACCTCGTCTCCGCCGGTAACAAGGCCCTTCTCACCGGCGAGATGGGCATCGCGAACACCACCGCGTCCGCGGCCCTGATCTCGGTGTACACGGGCGTCGACCCGGTCGAGGTGACCGGCCGAGGCACCGGCATCAACGACGAGATGCACGCGCGGAAGGTGGACGTGGTCCGCCGCGCCCTGGACCTCCACCAGCCCGACCCGGCGGACCCCATCGGCGTCCTCTCGGCCATCGGCGGCCTGGAGCACGCGGCGCTCGTCGGCCTGATCCTGGGCGCGGCCTCGCTGCGCGTCCCGGTCGTGCTCGACGGCGTATCGACGGGCGCGGCGGCACTGGTGGCGCGGGCGATCGCCCCCGAGTCCCTGGCGGCCTGCATCGCGGGCCACCGCAGCGCCGAGCCGGGCCACGTGGCCGCCCTCAACAAGCTGGGCCTGCGCCCCCTGGTCGACCTCGACCTCCGCCTCGGCGAGGGCACCGGCGCCCTCCTCGCCCTCCCGATCGTCCAGAGCGCGGCCCGGGCGATGCACGAGGTGGCGACGTTCGACTCGGCGGGCGTGACGGAGAAGTAGCACGCACAGGCGCCCCTGAGGGCGCGTCCGCCCCGTGCACCCCACCCGGAGGCCGTTGCCCTGTACAGCGCAACGGCCTCCGGGTACAGGGGCCCATGAGCGGAACGCGTCCGCAAGGGCACACGGGGGCGGGACAAGGGTCACAGCGTGCCCACCCCCGGTGACCGATATCGTGGGCACCGGTCCCCACCAGCCGCTTCACCGCCGCAGCGGCCCCGTACACGCCCCGCCCCTCCGAGGAGCCGCACACCCATGGCCGAGCACGCCGCGCACCCCGCCTACCCCGTAGGACTCCGTCTCTCCGGCCGGCGCGTCGTCGTCCTCGGCGGCGGCCAGGTGGCCCAGCGCCGCCTCCCCGCCCTGATCGCGGCCGGCGCGGCGATCACCCTCGTCTCTCCCTCCGCGACCCCCTCCGTCGAGGCGATGGCGGAGACCGGCGAGATCACCTGGGTGAAGCGCCGCTACGAGGACGGCGACATCGCCGACGCCTGGTACGCGCTCGTCGCCACCAGCGACCCCGCCGCCAACGCGGCCGCGTCCGCCGAGGCCGAGCGGACCAAGACCTGGTGCGTACGGTCCGACGACGCCGAGGCGGCCACCGCCTGGACCCCGGCGACCGGCCGCGGCGAGGGCGTGACCGTCGCCGTGCTGACCGGCCACGACCCCCGCCGCTCCGCCGCCGTGCGCGACGCGATCGTCGAGGGCCTCCGGGACGGTTCGATCGCCGCGCCGCACCACCGCTCCCGTACCCCCTTCGTCGCCCTCGTCGGCGGCGGCCCCGGCGACCCCGACCTGATCACGGTCCGCGGCCGCCGGCTCCTCGCCGAGGCCGACGTGGTCATCGCCGACCGCCTCGGCCCGCGCGACCTGCTCGACGAACTGCCCCCGCACGTCGAGGTGATCGACGCGGCGAAGATCCCGTACGGCCGCTTCATGGCGCAGGAGGCCATCAACAACGCGCTGATCGAGCACGCCAGGGCCGGCAGGTCGGTCGTACGGCTCAAGGGCGGCGACCCGTTCGTCTTCGGCCGTGGCATGGAGGAGGCCCAGGCGCTGGCGGCGGAGGGCATCGCCTGCACGGTCGTCCCCGGCATCTCCAGCTCGATCTCGGTCCCCGGCGCGGCCGGTATCCCGGTCACGCACCGCGGTGTGGCCCACGAGTTCACCGTCGTCAGCGGCCATGTGGCGCCCGACGACCCGCGCTCGCTCGTCGACTGGGCCTCGCTCGCCAAGCTGACCGGGACCCTCGTCATCCTCATGGGCGTCGACAAGATCGGGAAGATCGCCGAGGCGCTCATCGCGCACGGCAAGTCCCCTGACACGCCGCTGGCCCTGGTCCAGGAGGGCACCACGGCCGCCCAGCGCCGGGTGGACGCCACGCTGGCGACCGTCGCGGAGACGGTCAGGGCCGAGCAGGTCCGCCCGCCGGCGGTCATCGTGATCGGCGACGTGGTGACGGAGAACCCGGAGAAGCTGCGCAAGCACCAGAGCTGACCCGTCCCACCCCGACACATTGGCACCGCACCCCGGACAAGGCAGTATCACCACGTGGCCGAACTCATCACGATCGACGACCCCGACGACCCGCGCCTGAGCGACTACACCGGCCTGACCGACGTGGAGCTGCGCCGCAGGCGCGAACCCGCCGAGGGACTGTTCATCGCCGAGGGCGAGAAGGTCATCCGCCGGGCCAGGCGGGCCGGGTACGAGATGCGGTCGATGCTGCTCTCCGCCAAGTGGGTCGACGTCATGCGCGACGTCATCGACGAGGTCCCGGCGCCCGTCTACGCGGTGCAGCCGGAGCTCGCCGAGCGCGTCACCGGCTACCACGTGCACCGCGGCGCCCTCGCCTCCATGCAGCGCAAGCCGCTGCCGAGCGCGGAGGAACTGCTCCGCCCGGCCCGCCGGGTCGCCGTGATGGAGTCGGTCAACGACCACACCAACATCGGCGCCATCTTCCGCAGCGCGGCCGCGCTGGGCATGGACGCGGTGCTGCTGTCGCCGGACTGCGCGGACCCGCTGTACCGCCGCTCGGTGAAGGTCTCCATGGGCGCGGTCTTCTCGGTCCCGTACGCCCGCCTGGACACCTGGCCGCGCGGCCTGGAGGCGGTACGGGAGGCGGGCTTCAAGCTGCTCGCCCTCACTCCTGACGAGAAGGCCTCCCCGATCGACGTGGCGGCCCCGCACAAGCTGGAACGGGCGGCGCTGATGCTCGGTGCGGAGGGCGAGGGCCTCTCCACCCAGGCACTGCGGGCGGCGGACGAATGGGTCCGCATCCCGATGGCGCACGGAGTCGACTCGCTGAACGTGGGCGCGGCGGCGGCCGTGGCCTTCTACGCGGTGGCGAGCGGCCGCCCGCAGGACTGACGGGGAGCACGGACGGGACGGCAGCTGACGCGGCAGGGGCGGGACCACACAGCGGCTGACGCGGCAGGGGCGGGACCACACAGCGGCTGACGCGGCAGGGCGGGACCACACAGCGGCTGACGCGGCAGGGCGGGACCACACAGCGGCTGACGCCGCTGGCCCGACGCGAAAGCGCCGGGACCTCCGCCGACCTACCCCTGCAGAGCCTGCGCAGCGGCGATCCCCAGCGCCACCACCAACGTCACCACGACGAAGACGAAGAGCCGCTGGCGCAGCAGCCGGGGGTTGGCGGGCCGCCGGCCGGTGGAGGTGGTGCGCGCGCCGCCGGGCCGGGAGGGCGCGGGGCGCCCGTTGGGCCGGGACGGCGCGGCCGGCCGACCGCCGGTACGCGACGAGGACGGCCGCGGGGCGGAACCCTGGGCCCGGCCTTCCGTGGTGCGTTCGGTGTACCGCTCCGTGGGCCGGCTGCCGGTGGCCGCCTGCTCCGTACGCTCCCGCTGCGCCGGCGGGCGGGCGGCGGGCAGCCCCTGCGCCTCGCGGGCGGCGATCTCCTTGAGCCGCATGGACAGCTGCAGTGTGCTCGGACGGTCCTCGGGATCCTTGGCCAGGCAGGCGCGGACGAGCGGGGCCAGCGCGTCCGGTACGCCACTCAGCTGCGGCTCCTCGTGCACGACCCGGTAGAGCATGACCTCGGAACTGCCGTGCCCGAAGGGGGAGTCCGCCATGGCCGCGTACGCCAGGGTGGCGCCGAGCGAGAAGACGTCCGTGGCCGGGGTGACGGTCGCGCCGCGCACCTGTTCGGGCGCGAGGAAGCCGGGGGAGCCGACGGCGGTGCCGACGTGGGTGAGGGTGCTGGCGCCGGTGGCCCAGGCGATGCCGAAGTCGATGATGCGGGGGCCTTTGGGGGACAGCAGGATGTTCGAGGGCTTGAGGTCCCGGTGCACGACACCGGCCTCGTGGACGGCGACCAGGCCCTCGGAGAGCGCGGCGCCGATCGCGGCGACGTCGGCGGCGCGCAGCGGGCCTTCCTCGGCGACCCGGTCGTGCAGGGAGGGACCGGGGACGTACTGGGTGGCGAACCAGGGGCGGTCGGCCTCCAGGTCGGCGGCGACGAGCCGGGCCGTACAGCCACCGCGGATCCGCCGGGCGGCGGAGACCTCGCGGGCGAACCGCGACCGGAACTCCTGGTCCTCGGCCAGGTCCGGCCGGATCACCTTCAGGGCGACGCGCTGCCCGCGCCGGTCGGATCCCAGGTACACGACCCCCATCCCACCGGCCCCGAGCCGGCGGTGGAGCCGGAACGACCCGACGATCCGCGGATCCTCGCGCCGGAGCCGCATCATCGCCATGTCCGTCCCCTCGTCCGTTCGACGTGGCACAGCTTACGTATTGACGCCCCGGTGTGCTCATAGGCCGCGCCCTCGCGCGGGGATCGATTGTCAGTGCTGGGGAGGACACTTGAGGGATGGTCAGGACGAGCACGAAAAGGAACGTCCTGACGAAGGGATTCTCCAACACCCAATACAAAAGGGGGGATTCGACCGATGAAGGGCGATCGCGTGGAGATAGTCGTGGACGCGGGGGACACGACACGGACGTACGAAGTGGTGGCAAGCCGGGCGGGCCGCAGGGTGGAGACGGCGGTACGGCGAGGGGTGGTGGAAGTGAGCGAAGTCACGCGCACGGGGGTGGTCGTCCGGACGGCCCGCTTCATGGCGAGCCGGGTCCTCGCACTGGTCGAGCAGCCCGTCCCCCTCAGGGAAGACCCTCAGTCCTAGGAGGGGCTCTCCACCCAGGGGAGTACGCCGTAGGGGTACGCGTCATCCTCCCGTAGGCCCGGTATTCGATACGCGGGCATGACGTCCGGGCGGCGGCGGGTCCCTAGTGTTGAAGACAAGCGGCGGGTGGAGCACTCGTCCCCCGAGGTCAGACACCCGCCGCTGCCATCCACGACAGGAGAGGAACCATGGCGTACCCGGTATCGCGGATCACCACCCGTCCTTCGGGCCGCCGCCACCCCCTGGTGGCGACAGCCATGGTCCTCCCTCTCGCGACCCTGCTGGTCGTCGCCTTCGGCGGCTGGGACGCAGTGGTCACACAAGCGTCGTCCGTGGGCGTGATGCTGGGGCGCTGAGCGGCGCCCCGGACCCGGGAGAGCGGCCCGGGTCGGGGACATCCGGCCAACAACCCCGTGGGGACGGGGGTGCGGCGGACGGCAGCGTGCGGCCGGTCAGCTGGGGAGCTGACCGGCCCTCGCTTTTCCCCGGCGGCCACGTTGCATGCCCTCCCGCGGCGCGAAGCTGCCGCTGCCGGGGCACGGGGCGGCAGTTCCACTGGCCTCGGCACCTCTGGTCGCGTTCGGCGCGGGCGCCGTGCGGCGGGTGAGCCCCACGCATTGCCGCCTCCTGCGGCGCTCAGCGGCCGCCAGCGGCCGCGGGCGGAGCCTCCAACACCCCCACCCCCAGGTGCGCCCTGCTGCGGCCCGAAGCCGCCGGTGCCGGCACCGGGGTGCGGAGCCCCGATACCCGCACCCCCGGGTACGCCCCCCTGTGGTGGGAAGCTGCCGCCGCCAGGGGACGGCGGCGGAGCCTCCAACACCCCCACCCCCGGCTGCGCCCTCCTGTGGCGCGAAGCTGCCGCTGTCGGGGCACGGGGCGGAGCCCCGACAACCCCCATCACCCCCACCAGCCCCCGGCGGGGTTTCGGGAAGGGGTGGGGTGGGGGAGCCGCCTTTGGGCCCACGGCGGGCGCGCCCCGCCGGGAGGGCGTTGGGGAGCCCAAGGCGCCCGGCAGCGGCGGAAGCCCCCTTCGCGCCCCCGGCAAGGCAAGCCCCCGCCCCCCACCACGTACCCTCCCCAGGTGGAGCACGCCGACATCGAACAGCTCAGCGCCCTCGCCCGGCACGCGGCGCATCAGGCCGACCCCGCCTGCCCCTGCGCCCCGCACACAGCCACCGTGCTCGCCGATCGTGCCGACGGCACCGTCGTCCGGCACGGCGCCGTCGTCGTCAAGGCCCACGCCCCCGGCACCCACCCCCACGCCCACGCGACCCGCGTCGCCGTCGCCGGCCACCGCCCCCTGGACGGCGTCCTGCTCCCGCCCCACACCCACCCCACGCCCCCCATAGGCGCCCGCCTCCTCTCCGTCTGGCCCTACGGCACCCCCGTCGACCCCGCAGATCCCGACGCCGCCCCCTGGGAGGACGCCGCGCGGCTCCTCGCCCGGCTGCACCGGACCCCGCCGCCCCCCGGTCTCCCCGTCCCGCCGATGCGGGCGCCTGTCAAAGCCGCCCTCGCCGTCGAGCGGATGCGCCGCTCCGGCGCGCCCGGTCCCGCCGTCGAGACGGTGCTCCGCGCCTGGCGCACGATCCCCGAGGAGCCGGCGACCCGCCCCCTCCTCTGCCACGGCGACTTCCACCTCGGCCAGCTTGTCCGCGACCCCCGCCACCCCCACGCCCCCTGGGTCCTCATCGACGTCGACGACCTCGGCCTCGGTGACCCGGCCTGGGACCTGGCCCGCCCCGCCGCCTGGTTCGCCGCCGGGATCCTGCCCCCGGACGTCTGGTCGCGGTTCCTCGACGCGTACCGCGAGGCCGGCGGCCCGGCCGTCGACACCCGAGCCGCCGACCCCGACCCCTGGCCCCAACTCGACGTCCCCGCCCGCGTCCTGACCGTTCAGACCGCCGCGCTCGCCCTCGCCAAGTCCACCGCCGAGAACCGCCCCCTCGACGAGGTCGAGGAAGTGATGATCGACACCTGCGCCCGAATCGCCTCGCTCCGAACCGAGTTGGCCCCGCCCGCGTCCCCCTAAGCTGAAAGCACCATTCGTACGGCAGGGAGTTGAGCCGACCATGCAGTGTCCGAAGTGCCACGCAGCGATGCACACGTACAACCGCAACGGCGTCCAGATCGAGCAGTGCAGCGGCTGCCGCGGGATATTCCTGGACTACGGCGAGCTGGAGTCCCTGACCCGGCTGGAGTCCCAGTGGGTCCAGCAGGCCCCGCCCGCGCCCGCCCCGCCGGCCTACCCGGCGCACGGTGCCCCGGCCGCGCCCGCATGGGGCGCCCCGCAGCACGGTGGCCACCACGGCGGACACCACGGCGGTCACCACCAGCGCGGCTTCGGCCGGATGCTGTTCTCCTCCTGACACCCCCGCTCCTGGCGACAGGAGCGGGTACGACGAAGCCCCCGGCCGCGAGAGGCGGCCGGGGGCTTCGAACGTATGGTGCGCGATACTGGGATTGAACCAGTGACCTCTTCCGTGTCAGGGAAGCGCTCTCCCGCTGAGCTAATCGCGCGGGAACCACGGCTCGAAAGCCGCAGGTCAGGCTGTATTGCGTGCGCGATACTGGGATTGAACCAGTGACCTCTTCCGTGTCAGGGAAGCGCTCTCCCGCTGAGCTAATCGCGCGGGA
>NZ_JAUPWM010000762.1:0-244 GCF_032436795.1 Streptomyces sp. P9(2023) | reverse complement strand
CATGGGCACGTCTTCCACGTTGGAAGAGGATGCCGCCGACAGTGCGACGCCGCCACCCGCCGATCCGATGGTCGAGCCCGCCCCCGTGGTGATCCCGCCCATGATCGACGAGCCTCAGGTCAGCATGGAGGACGAAGATGCCAGCACTGACGCCGATGCCAGCACTGAGCCCGCCAGCGACGTGACCGATGCCAGCGCCGAGCCGGTGACAGATGTCGCCGAGGCACAGGCGCCGGAAGCGCCC
>NZ_JAUPWM010000761.1:0-245 GCF_032436795.1 Streptomyces sp. P9(2023) | reverse complement strand
TCCCTGCGGGACTCCCCCCGAGGTATTTTCACACCAAAGACGCTTAGGAGAGTTGATGAGTCCGGCCGCCGGGATTTCCCAGTCGGCTTTCGCGGCCGGACTCAGAAACCTGCAGGGCTTTTTCTTTATCACCCAAATACCCCCGCCGGAGGCGCAGCTTTCCACCCGCGCTCCGGCCGGGGTTCAGGTGCGGGTATAGCCGGTGCTGGCGGCGATCAGGTCGCGGGCATAGGCGCTTTGCGCCG
>NZ_JAUPWM010000760.1:0-245 GCF_032436795.1 Streptomyces sp. P9(2023) | reverse complement strand
CTTTTTCTTTGGCTTGTTTTACAATCTCTCTGGCAAGATCCAATTTGTCATCTTCGCAAAGAGAAGATCCTATCTTACCGCCATCAGCCTTGGCAAAAGTATAGGTCATAGCTCCGGTAAGGATAAGATTGTCTACCTTGTTGAGAAGGTTTTCGATGATTTCGATCTTTGAAGACACCTTAGATCCTCCCATGATAGCTGTGAACGGACGATTGATGTCATTCATCACTTTTTCTACAGCTTTT
>NZ_JAUPWM010000759.1:0-245 GCF_032436795.1 Streptomyces sp. P9(2023) | reverse complement strand
TCATGGCGAATGCAGTCCGGTGCATAAGCTGTGAAGCATCAACACCACGAGCAGTAGCCATCTGCTGTTCGAGCATACGCTGCGGAATAGTCGTGACACCCTTGTTCAGACTTTCCGGCTGCGTAATGACATGCTCAATCAAAGCAGAGACTTTGTTGTCCAAGTCAGTCAGACGATCATTTGAACCAAAGGAAACAGACTGGTAGCCGACCAAAGGATCAACAGGAATGTAGCGATCCTCGGAC
>NZ_JAUPWM010000758.1:0-245 GCF_032436795.1 Streptomyces sp. P9(2023) | reverse complement strand
CCCGACGGGCCGGACGGGCCGCTGGCGCTGTGGGAATCGGGCGCGATTTTGACTTATCTGGCCGACAAGACCGGCCAGTTCCTGCCCCGCGACGGTGCCGCGCGCTGGCACACGCTGCAATGGCTGATGTTTCAGATGGGGGGCATTGGCCCGATGTTTGGCCAGCTTGGCTTTTTCCACCGCTACAAGGGCCGCGAGATCGAAGACCCCCGCCCGCGCGAACGCTATTACGGCGAGACGAAGCG
>NZ_JAUPWM010000757.1:0-245 GCF_032436795.1 Streptomyces sp. P9(2023) | reverse complement strand
CACCGCTGCGACGTTCAGCCCCATGGCCTTGGCATACTGCACGGCCATGTGCCCCAGCCCACCAATCCCGGAGATCACCACCCACTGGCCCGGGCGAGTGTCGGTCATCTTCAAGCCTTTATAGACCGTCACCCCAGCGCACAGCACCGGAGCGATATCGATGAAATCCACTGACTCCGGCAGGCGCCCCACATAGCCTGCATCTGCCAATGTATAGTCGGCAAAGCCGCCGTTGACGCTATAGC
>NZ_JAUPWM010000756.1:0-245 GCF_032436795.1 Streptomyces sp. P9(2023) | reverse complement strand
GTAAAACAAGCAAATTAACTTGCCAACCATGATCAGCCAAACCATTCGCGACGTTAACACAAACACCTTCAGCACCACCACCAGCGAGAGAGCTGATAAGTAAGGTTATTTTATTTGATTTAAACATTGATATATTTATTCTTATTATACCATGCAGACAATAGGTAAATTCTATATATTAGCTTCCCGGATAAATCTGCATATTTATGATTGCTTTGCATTTTATTTCTCAAACGTCCACAGAC
>NZ_JAUPWM010000755.1:0-245 GCF_032436795.1 Streptomyces sp. P9(2023) | reverse complement strand
CCTGCGCCCTGCGGCGTCGACCGGGGCAACAGCAACAGTGTGGCGGCCGTGCCCAGCACCGCGACAGCCACCACATCCCAACCGAGCCTGCGGGCGCGCGATGATCGCGTGGGCGACGCGCTGGCCGGCCGTGGCGGCGCGCACAGCTGGTAGCCGCGACCACGAACCGAGCGGATGTAGCGCGGACGCCGACTGTCATCGCCGAGGGCCTGGCGCAGCAGCTTCACCCGCTGGCTGACCGCAGC
>NZ_JAUPWM010000754.1:0-245 GCF_032436795.1 Streptomyces sp. P9(2023) | reverse complement strand
AAAAGATGATAAAGTATGTACATTGTCTAAAGTTAAATCCTCTTCTGTGCATTCAATTTCATGACCATTATTTTGACCCCATTGATATGCATAAGGCTTTTCATCTTCTCTTATATTAAATAATTTAAATCGCATAACACGTACTTCCTTTCCACAATAAAATAAATAATGATTAATTCTACCACACTGCATACCTACACTTTTAATTGTAAGAATATTATGAAAAAGAGATTGTTTGTTTTCAT
>NZ_JAUPWM010000753.1:0-245 GCF_032436795.1 Streptomyces sp. P9(2023) | reverse complement strand
ACCCAAGCCAGATGAACCGAAGGTGTTGAATAAATACCACGGTAATATTCCAGCTAATGCTGTCTACATTGGCAGAGGCTCACCTTGGGGAAATCCGTTTGTCATCGGCAGGGATGGAACCAGAGACGAGGTTATCACTCTCTACAAGGAACACGTCCTGCCAAAACTCGATGTGGAACCACTGAGAGGAAAGCATCTGGTCTGCTTCTGCAAACCTGCTGCCTGTCATGGTGATGCAATCATGG
>NZ_JAUPWM010000752.1:0-245 GCF_032436795.1 Streptomyces sp. P9(2023) | reverse complement strand
CCGGCCCCGCCTGACACCTGCCGAGTCGCTCAGCCCTACTGGTAAGTTGGTCGATTTGGAGCACGCGCGGCTGGCCTCGCTGATGGTAGAGGGTGCTGAGCCACTAGGCGCGCCAAAACGCCGTAAGCGTCGGGGCGAAACACCCACAGTCGATCTAGGTGCTTACCTTTTCTACCGCCCCGCGACGATGACGCTAAGCGCCCTTGCCCTTCAACACGCGCCGTTTCGTGAGGATAACGCCCAGG
>NZ_JAUPWM010000145.1:0-491 GCF_032436795.1 Streptomyces sp. P9(2023) | reverse complement strand
AAACCAGAAGGTAACTAATAGATAAATATAACATCACCAACCCAAATTCAAAAAAACTTGTCCTGAAAATATTTTGTATGTTAGATATATAAACAACATTCATTATAAAGAAGGGCATTATAAAAATAGTATAGCCATTGTAGTAAACTATTGAAGTTAAGAATAAAAAAATAATGGAAAATATAAAACCATCTCCGAAATAAAATAAAGACTCCGAAACAATGTTACCAGCCAATCCCCAAGAAAGACCACTATAATCAGAGATCAAAGCTCTATAACTAACTTCACCATCTAGTACATAGGCACTTAATTTACCGGGAAAGACTGAAAGAATGTACTGTAATGCTGGTACATACCAGTCACCATGAAAATCATAAAATAGGACATAATCCACCGTTAATCTTGTAAAAATAAACTCACCAAAAATCGTGAATAATGTAGTTATACCAGACGATGATGATAGCCTATCCAAAACAAATAATGTTGATAAA
>NZ_JAUPWM010000751.1:0-246 GCF_032436795.1 Streptomyces sp. P9(2023) | reverse complement strand
GTCCTTTGACTCTGCCATCGCAACCGCCCATGACTATAAACTTCTTGATAGCGCCAGACTTTACAGCTTCTACCACTTGGTCTGCCAAAGCCAATACTTGATTGTGCGCAAAGCCGCCCAGAATAGTACCTTCTTCTATGGCTACAGGTGCCTGACAGGCCTTGGCAAGTGCTATAATTTCGGAGAAGTCTTTCTTGCCGTTATCATCGGTAGGTACATATTTAAATCCTGGGAACCCGGCTGCAC
>NZ_JAUPWM010000750.1:0-246 GCF_032436795.1 Streptomyces sp. P9(2023) | reverse complement strand
AATACTCTGATTGAAAATCTTCATCTGAGCTGCACTGTGGGTGAAGGCGACAAAATTGAAGGCACTTTGACCATTGGCAAAGGAAAAGGCCTGGTCATCCGCGGCACCATCGTCGGTGACATCAAGTGCGAGGGCATGGTGGTGGTCATGAAAGGCGGCGTCGTGGAGGGCAACATTACTGCCTCACAGCTCTGGATCGAGGGGACCGTAAAACAAGGCCCCAACAACGGCAAGCTGGACGTTGGT
>NZ_JAUPWM010000749.1:0-246 GCF_032436795.1 Streptomyces sp. P9(2023) | reverse complement strand
ATCGAAGTTCTCTACCTGAAGCGAGGTGCCTATGAGCCGCGAACGCTACATATCAAGCCGTTGGGTCTTTCCTACCAAGACTCCAATATCTACCTCGTATGTATTTTCAAAGGCCTGCATGACGGAAAGCTGGCGTCCCTCCCTCTGCATCGCTTTCAATCTGCCAAGACTATATGGGAAGACCTAAAAGCTCCTGACGGTTTTGAGATGAACTCGTTTGAGGTCAAGCGCAGCCTGATATCCCAG
>NZ_JAUPWM010000748.1:0-246 GCF_032436795.1 Streptomyces sp. P9(2023) | reverse complement strand
GGCAGCTTTGCAACCACCTGCTGTAATACGGCAAACACCGGTGCTAATACCGGGCTTAATACGGCACATTGTGCTATCGCCGTCAGTTCTTTACTCGCCGCTTGCCGAAAACCCACCACCACCTTTCGTTGTTTTTTATCGAACCAAACGCCAATCCGCGCTTTACGCCGATAACCTTGTTCTGGCCCGGTTAACAGTGGTTGCCATGGGAGTTCGGCTAGTCCGGTTTGGTGACGCAATAATTCA
>NZ_JAUPWM010000747.1:0-246 GCF_032436795.1 Streptomyces sp. P9(2023) | reverse complement strand
GGTTTTGCACCACAAACGAGGTGGTGATGGGCTCTAACTCAAGTTGCTCCCACGTTAACCCGCCTTTTTCTATAGACCCCTCAAATTCCACTTCCACTTCGAATACTTCTTGAATGGAAGCAGGAGCCGCCAATGTGTCGATGCGGTCAATCAATAGCGGAATGTAGTGGCCGACGTGAGTGAACTCCACAAATTCAAAGTGCATGTGAGTTCGCTTCGCAATGGCAATCGCTTGGTTGCTATTGA
>NZ_JAUPWM010000746.1:0-246 GCF_032436795.1 Streptomyces sp. P9(2023) | reverse complement strand
CACAGGTATTTTTAAATCCATCCAGCACATGGGCATGGTGTCTTGATGTGTCGATCATCCTGTTCATTTGAAAACGATAAAAATCTTCTGTACCCGAATTATCTGTAACGGTGATGATAACCCCGTCATGCCCGCCGTAAACATCAAAAAATTCAGGAGTGTATTTAATGGAATCTATATTTACTTTTCGCTGACTGGAAGTTGTTTATGAAGGAAAAACATATACAGCCAGTACAACTATCAGTC
>NZ_JAUPWM010000042.1:0-58545 GCF_032436795.1 Streptomyces sp. P9(2023) | reverse complement strand
AACCTCGGCATCAAGCAGCCCGTCTCCGCGATCCTGGAAGCCGCCGAGGAACACCGCGCCGACGTCATCGGCATGTCCGGCCTCCTCGTCAAGTCCACCGTGATCATGAAGGAGAACCTGGAGGAGCTCAACTCCCGCGGTCTGGCCGCCGAGTTCCCCGTGATCCTGGGTGGCGCCGCACTCACCCGCGCCTACGTCGAACAGGACCTGCACGAGCTGTACGAGGGCGAAGTGCGCTACGCCCGCGACGCCTTCGAGGGCCTGCGCCTGATGGACGCCCTCATCGGCGTCAAGCGCGGTGTCCCCGGAGCCGTACTCCCCGAGCTCAAGCAGCGCCGCGTCAAGGCCACCGGCGTCCAGGCCGCCGAGCGGCCCGAGCAGGAGCCGCAGGGCCGTTCGGACGTGGCTGTCGACAACCCGGTGCCGACCCCGCCGTTCTGGGGCACCCGCGTCGTCAAGGGCATCCCGCTCAAGGACTACGCCTCCTGGCTCGACGAGGGCGCCCTGTTCAAGGGGCAGTGGGGCCTCAAGCAGAACCGGGCCGGCGACGGCCCCTCGTACGAGGAACTCGTGGAGAGCGAGGGCCGGCCGCGGCTGCGCGGCTGGCTGGAGCGGCTGCACACCGAGAACCTGCTGGAGGCGGCCGTCGTCCACGGCTACTTCCCGTGCGTCTCCAAGGGCGACGACCTGATCATCCTCGATGAGGCCGGCAACGAGCGGACCCGCTTCACCTTCCCGCGTCAGCGCCGCGGCCGCCGCCTCTGCCTCGCGGACTTCTTCCGCCCCGAGGAGTCCGGCGAGACCGATGTCGTCGGCCTCCAGGTCGTCACCGTCGGCTCGAAGATCGGCGAGGCCACCGCCAAGCTCTTCGCCTCCGACTCCTACCGCGACTACCTCGAACTGCACGGCCTGTCCGTGCAGCTGGCCGAGGCGCTCGCCGAGTACTGGCACGCCCGCGTCCGCGCCGAGCTCGGCTTCGCGGGCGAGGACCCCGCCGACGTCGAGGACATGTTCGCGCTCAAGTACCGGGGCGCGCGCTTCTCACTCGGCTACGGCGCCTGCCCGGACCTGGAGGACCGGGCGAAGATCGCCGAGCTGCTGAACCCCGAGCGGATCGGCGTCCAGCTCTCGGAGGAGTACCAGCTCCACCCCGAGCAGTCCACGGACGCCATCGTGATCCACCACCCCGAGGCGAAGTACTTCAACGCCCGGTAACGCCCGGCAACGCCCGGTAACCCTCGGTAACGCCTGGTAACACCCGTCCCGGGAGTAAATCAGCGCACCTCACGTCAGCGAGACGTACACTGGTCGGTCCAGTGCAGGCCGGTCGCCCTACCCCCAGTACCGGGGAGGGGGACCGGCCTTCTCGTCCCTCCATGGAGGTGTGCCGGATGACCAGTACGGTCCCCGCGTCCTTGTTCCGCGCCAACGGAAGCTCCGCCCTGCAGGCGGTCTTCCTCGACATGGACGGCACCCTCGTCGACACCGAGGGCTTCTGGTGGGACGCGGAGGTCGAGGTCTTCGCTGACCTCGGACACCGGCTGGACGAGTCCTGGCGCGACATCGTCGTCGGCGGCCCCATGACCCGCAGCGCGGGCTATCTGATCGAGGCCACCGGCGCCGACATCACCCTCGCCGAGCTGACCGTCCTGCTCAACGAGAAGTTCGAGCACCGCATCGGCCGGGGTGTACCGCTGATGCCGGGCGCCGAGCGGCTGCTCGCCGAGCTCGCGCACCACAACATCCCGACCGCCCTGGTCTCCGCCTCGCACCGGCGCATCATCGACCGGATCCTCGCCTCGCTCGGCCGGGACAGGTTCACGCTCACCGTGGCCGGCGACGAGGTCGAGCGCACCAAGCCGCACCCCGAGCCGTATCTGACGGCGGCGACCGGCGTCGGCGCCGAACCGGCGCTGTGCGCCGTCATCGAGGACACCGCGACGGGCGTGGCGGCCGCCGAGGCCGCCGGCTGCCGGGTGGTCGCCGTCCCCTCCGTCGCCCCGATCGCGCCCTCCGCGGGACGGGTCGTCGTCCGCTCTCTGGAGGACGTGGACGTGCCCTTCCTGCGCACGCTGATCAGCGGACCGTGACCATGTGACCGGCCGCCCGCGAAGCCGGCACGCGCGTGACCTTCGTCACCCAGCGTGCCGGAGCGTGGGCGGCCTTCTCGTGTCCGATGTCCGGCAGATCGGATTTGCCCGCCGACGTCTGTCCTGATTCGCGCCTTCCTTCATGAATCATCCCCGCGCATGACTATCGAACCCTCCGTATTCATGATCACTATCCGCATCCACGGCGGACTCCGCGCGGTCCGGCGCCACGGCGTCTCGCACTAATCTTTCGCGAGAACTACGCCGCACTTTCCGTGCCCCGGCGACCCATCCACGTCGCCGCGCACACAGGACCGATCGCTCACCATCCCGGCCCGATCGCCCGCCCCGACCGGGCGGACGCGGCGGAGTGTCCGTACGCCGCTGTATCCCAGTGCCGGATGAGGAGAAAGTCCCTGATGCACCGCAAGACCTTGGCCCTGCCGGCCGTCGCCGGTCTGCTCGCCCCCCTGCTCACCGCCTGCGGCGGCGCGGACGAGTCCAGAGCCATCGTCGTCGGCACCACGGACCAGTTCGTCTCCACGAGCGACGCCCCCGCCCCGCTCGACCCGGCCTTCGCCTACGACACCGGCGCCTGGAACATCCTCCGGCAGACCGTGCAGACCCTGATGCACGTGCCGCGCGGCGGCGGCGAGCCCGTCCCCGAAGCCGCCGAGAGCTGCTCCTTCAGCGACCGCGCCAGCGAGAGCTACCGCTGCGTCCTCCGCGAGGGTCTCACCTTCGCCGACGGCACGCCGCTGACCGCCGCCGACGTGAAGTTCTCCGTCGAACGCGTCCTCGCCATCAAGTCCGACAACGGCACCGCCGCCCTCCTCGCCAACGTCGACACCGTCGAGACCGACGGCGAACGCGGTGTCGTCTTCCACCTCAAGACGCCCGACGCGACCTTCCCGTACAAGCTCTCCACCCCGGTCGCCGGCATCCTCAGCAAGAACACGTACGACGGCAGGAAGCTCCGTGAGGGCTTCGACGTCGACGGCTCCGGCCCGTACACCATGAAGACCGAGCGCCAGGGCGACCACATCGTCAAGGCCGTCTTCACCAGGAACCCCTCGTACAAGGGCGACATCAAGCTCCGCAACGACAAGGTCGAGCTGCGCTCCTTCACCGACGCGGACACCATGGGCGAGGCCCTGGAGAAGCGCGACATCGACATGATGACCCGCGCCATGTCGCTCGAACAGGTCAAGACCCTCACCGAGCAGCCCAAGGACGGCATCGACCTCACCGAGGTCCCCGGCCTGGAGATCCGCTACCTCGCCTTCGACACCGACGCCCCCTCCGTCAAGGACAAGGCCGTCCGGCAGGCGATGGCCGCCGTGATCGACCGGGGCGCGATCGTCAACTCGGTCTACGGACCCACCGCCCAGCCGCTCTACTCGCTGATCCCCTCCAGCGTCACCGGCCACTCCACGGCCTTCTTCGACGCCTACGGCGAGCCCAGCAAGAGCCGGGCCGCCGGCATCCTGCGCAAGGCCGACATCACCGCCCCGGTCGCGCTCACCCTGCACTACACCACCGACCACTACGGCTCCGGCACGAAGAAGGAGTTCGAGGCGCTGCGCGACCAGCTCAACGCCACCGGACTCTTCGACGTGACCGTCCAGGGCAGCGAGTGGTCCACCTTCCGCCCCGCGCAGAAGCGCGGCGACTTCCCCGTCTACGGACTCGGCTGGTTCCCCGACTTCCCCGACCCGGACAACTACGTCGCCCCCTTCCTCGACTCCGACAACTTCCTCAACACCCCTTACGTCAACGCCTCGGTACGGGACCAGCTGATCCCGCGCTCGCGCCGCTCGGCCGACCGCACCGCCGCGACCCCCGTCTTCGGCCAGATCCAGAAGATCGTCGCCCAGGACGTCCCCGTCCTGCCGCTCTGGCAGGGCAAGCAGTACGTCGCCGCACGCGACGACGTGACCGGCGTCGAATGGGCGCTGAACACCTCCTCCGACCTGCTCCTCTGGGAGCTCGGTCGCGGGAGCGCCTGACCCCTCAACCAGTTCGGCTCCACCGGCCCCGCCCCACGCGCGGCCGGTCTGGCAAGAGATCAAGAGGCACGTTCTGTGAAGCACAACAAGTGGCTGACAGCCCCCCTCGCCGCGGGCCTGTCCGCCGCCCTGCTCAGCGGCTGCGGCACCCAGCAGGGCGGCGGAGCCGAGGGCTCCGGGGGCAACGTCCGCGTCGGGATGTCCGACGAGGTCCTTAGCCCCGATCCGGCCGCGGGCTACGACCCCGGCTCCTGGCTGCTGTTCAACAACGTCTTCCAGTCCCTGCTCAGCTTCCCCAAGGGCGCGACCGAGCCCGAGCCGGAGGCCGCCGAGAAGTGCGCCTTCGAAGGCGGCAGCAAGGTCTACCGCTGCACCCTGCGCGACGGCCTGAAGTTCTCCAACGGGAACCCGCTGACCTCCAAGGACGTCAAGTTCTCCTTCGACCGCGCGCTGAAGATCGACGACCCGTCGGGCCCGGCGCCGCTGCTCTCCTCCATCGCGTCCATCGAGACCCCGGACGACCGGACCGTCGTCTTCCGGCTGAAGACGCCTGACGCGACCTTCCCCAGCAAGATCGCCTCGGGCGCCGGCTCGATCGTCGACCACCGCGAATACGCCGGGGACGGGCTGCGCACCGACGGCAAGGCGGTCGGCTCCGGCCCGTACACGCTGCAGTCCATCAGCGACAGCGAGGCCGTCTTCGCCGTCAACAAGGAGTACACCGGCTCCGCCAAGGCGCAGAACGGCGGTGTCACCCTCAAGCTGTACGGCGGCGACCGCGCGGCCCTCTCCAAGGCCCTCGCCGACGACGAGATCGACGTCGCCTACCGAGGCCTCGCCGCCGACGACATCGCCGGCCTCGAAGCCTCCGCCGGCACCGACGACAAGGGCGTCGAGGTCGTCCAGGGCACCAGCGCCGAGGTCCAGCACCTCGTCTTCAACGTCAAGGACCCCGTCGTCGGCAAGCTCGGCGTCCGCCAGGCCATCGCCCACCTCGTGGACCGCGAGGCGCTCGTCCAGAACGTCTACAAGTCGACCGCCACGCCCCTCTACTCGATCGTCCCGGCGGGCGTCGCGGGCCACAACACCGCCTTCATCGACACCTACGGCGACCGCCCCGACGCCGCCAAGGCCAAGAAGGCGCTCCGCAAGGCCGGCCTCACCGGCAAGGTGAAGCTCACCCTCTGGTCCACGCCGAGCCGCTACGGCCCCGCCACCGACCAGGAACTGAAGGCGATAGCCGAGCAGCTCAACACCAGCGGCCTGTTCGACGCCGACGTGAAGTCGGTCGAGTTCGAGCAGTACGAGAAGGACATCGCGGACGGCAAGTACGGCGTGTACGTCAAGGGCTGGGTGCCCGACTACCCGGACGCCGACAACTTCACCGCCCCGTTCTTCGGCGAGGGGAACGTCCTCGGCAACAACTACGCCAACGCCACCATCACCGGCAGCCTGCTGCCGAAGACCGCGGCCGCCGCCGACCGCTCGGCGACCGAGCAGGACTTCGGCAAGCTCCAGGACCTGGTCGCCGAGGAGCTTCCGCTGCTGCCGCTGTGGCAGGGCAAGCAGTACGCCGTCGCCCGTGACGGCGTCACCGGCCTGGACTGGACCCTGGACGCCTCGACGGTCTTCCGCTTCTGGGAGATCACGAAGGGCTGACGGGCCACCGCGGCCTCCTACGGCTATTCGGCCGGCGGGCCGCCACCCGCCACCCCAAGGGAAGGGGCCCGGCACGCGACACGCGCGCCGGGCCCCTTCTCGTACTCCGGGAGAACCTGCCGGAGAACCCGCCTACTACGCCCCGGGGCGCACCAGACCGCTCTCGTACGCGTACACCGCCGCCTGGACCCGATCGCGCAGCCCCAGCTTCGTCAGCACATGGCCGACGTGCGTCTTCACCGTCGTCTCGCTCACGAACAGATCCGCCGCGATCTCCGCGTTCGAAAGACCCCGCGCCACCAGCTTCAACACCTCGACCTCACGATCGGTCAGCGTGTTCAGCGTGTCCGGCACCTGCTCGTCGCCCGACGGCAGATGCGCCGAGTACTTGTCGAGCAGACGACGCGTGATCGACGGCGCCAGCATCGCCTCGCCCGCCGCCACCACCCGGATCGCCTGCACCAGTTCGTTGGCGGGCGCGTCCTTCAGCAGGAAGCCACTGGCCCCCGCGCGCAGCGCCTCCACCACGTACTCGTCCAGATCGAACGTCGTCAGGACCAGCACCTTCGCCGGACCGTCCCGGCCCGGACCCGTGATCTGCCGCGTCGCCTCGACGCCGTCCATCCGCGGCATCCGGATGTCCATCAGCACCACGTCGGGCTGCAACGCCCGCACCTGATCCAGGGCCTGCAGGCCGTCCCCGGCCTCTCCGACGACCGCGATGTCCTGCTCCGCCTCCAGAATCATCCGGAAACCGGTGCGCAGCAGCGGCTGGTCGTCGACCAGTAGGACGCGGATAGCCACGAGAACTCCTTCACGGCGCGGGCTGGACCGGCCCCATTCTGCCCTGCCCCGAATCGTCCGACTCCGGCGGGCGCGCGGAAACGATCTCCAGCGGATACACCGGGGGAGTCCCACCGAACTCCGGACACACCGCCTGATGGTCGCACCAGCCGCACAGCTTCGTCGGCCTCGGCAGCCACTCACCGGTCTCCGTCGCCAGCCGGATCGCCTCCCACAGCGCCAGCAGCTTCCGCTCCACCCGCAGCAGATCCGCCTCCACCGGGTCGTACGTCAGCACATCACCGCTGCCCAGGTACACCAGCTGCAGCCGGCGCGGCACGACCTGCTTCAGCCGCCAGACCACCAGCGCGTAGAACTTCATCTGGAACAGCGCGCCCTCGCTGTACTCGGGGCGGGGCGCCTTGCCCGTCTTGTAGTCGACGATCCGCACCTCACCGGTCGGCGCCACGTCGACCCGGTCGATCACCCCGCGCAGCCGCAGCCCCGACTCCAGCTCCGCCTCCACGAACAGCTCACGCTCCGCCGGCTCCAGCCGGGTCGGATCCTCCAGCGTGAACCACCGCTCCACCAACTGCTCGGCCTCGATCAGCCAGCCCGCGAGGCGCTCGCCCTCCGCGTCCTCCGCGAACAGCTCGCCCAGCTCCGGCCGCGACTCCAGAAGCCGGTCCCACTGCCCCGGAATCAACGCCTTCGCCCGCGGCGCCGTCCGCTCCCCCGCGGGAGCGTCGAAAAGCCGCTCAAGGACCGCGTGCACCAGCGTGCCCCGCGTCGCCGCCGCGCTCGGCTTCTCGGGAAGCCTGTCGATCACCCGGAACCGGTACAGCAGGGGACACTGCATGAAGTCGTTCGCCCGCGAAGGCGACAACGACATGGGCGCCCTGGGCCCCGCGGGCGGCTGCTCGCTCGTACTCATGACCCAGACCCTACGACCCGCCACTGACAGCGAGCCGAATACCATCGACTCAAGACCCCGTCACGCTGCATGATCGAAGAGTGACGCACGACAGGGGTCGAGCGGAAGGCTACGAGAGGAACCCGTGAACCAGGACGACGAGCGCGGCGAGAACCAGCGGCCGCGGTCCGGCGACGCGGAACCGCCGCCCGGCGCCGACTCCCGCACCCGGCGCGGCGGGGAACCCGGTGGAGGGATCCTCATGGGCCGCCCCTTCGGCGTGCCCGTCTACGTCGCCCCCAGCTGGTTCCTCGTCGCCGCCCTGATCACTTGGGTCTTCGGCGACCAGATCCAGCGCGTCCTGCCCGACCTCGGCGCCGCCCGCTACCTGGTCTCCCTCTTCTTCGCCATCGCGTTCTACGCCTCCGTGCTCGTCCACGAACTGGCCCACACCATCGCCGCGCTCCGCTTCAAGCTCCCGGTCCGCCGCATCCAGCTCCAGTTCTTCGGCGGCGTCTCCGAGATCGAGAAGGAGACCGAGACCCCCGGCCGCGAATTCGTCCTCGCCTTCGTCGGCCCTCTGCTCTCCCTCGTCCTCGCGGGCGTCTTCTACCTCACGATGTACGCGGTCGAACCCGGCACCGTCCCCGGTGTCCTCCTCGCCGGCCTGTTCATCTCCAACCTGATCGTCGCGATCTTCAACCTGCTGCCCGGCCTGCCCCTCGACGGCGGCCGCATGCTGCGCGCCGTCATCTGGAAGATCACCGGCAAGCCCATGAGCGGCACCATCGCCGCCGCCTGGGTCGGCCGCGCCCTCGCCGTCGCCGTCCTCATCGGCCTCCCCCTCCTCACCCGCACCGGCCTCCTCGGCAACAACACCGACGAGATCAGCGGCGTGGACACCGTCACCGACGCCCTGCTCGCCGCGATCCTCGCCGCCATCATCTGGACCGGCGCCGGCAACAGCCTCCGCATGGCCCGGCTCCGCGAACACCTCCCCGACCTCTGCGCCCGCACCCTCACCCGCCGCGCCATCCCGGTGGAGCCCGCCACCCCGCTCTCCGAGGCACTCCGCCGCGCCAACGAGGCCGGAGCCCGCGCCCTCGTCGTCGTCGACGGCCTGGGCAACCCCACCGGCCTCGTCCGCGAGACCGCCATCGCCGGCGTCCCCCAGCACCGCCGCCCCTGGGTCGCCGTCAGCACCCTCGCCCAGGACCTCGGCGACGGCATGCGCGTCCCCGCCGAACTCGCCGGCCAACCCCTCCTCGACCACCTCCGCGCCAGCCCCGCCACCGAGTACCTCGTCATCGAGGACACCGGCGACATCTACGGCGTCCTGTCCACCGCCGACGTGGAACGCGCCTTCGTCAAGGCCATGGCAAGACCCTCCGCATAACCCCGGTACTCTGGTCACATGTCCGAACCGACCGGTGCCGCCCGCCGTCGCGGGCCCTTCAAGGTCGGGGACCAGGTCCAGCTCACCGACCCCAAGGGACGCCACTACACGTTCACGCTCGAGGCCGGGAAGAACTTCCACACCCACAAGGGTTCCTTCCCCCACGACGAGCTGATCGGTGCTCCCGAGGGCAGTGTTGTCCGTACCACGGGAAACGTCGCCTACCTCGCGCTGCGCCCCCTGCTCCCCGACTACGTCCTGTCCATGCCCCGCGGCGCCGCCGTGGTCTACCCCAAGGACGCGGGGCAGATCCTGGCCTTCGCCGACATCTTCCCCGGCGCCCGCGTCGTGGAGGCCGGCGTGGGATCGGGCTCTCTCAGCAGCTTCCTCCTGCGCGCCATCGGAGACAGCGGCATGCTGCACTCCTACGAGCGCCGTGAGGACTTCGCCGAGATCGCGAAGGGCAACGTCGAGCGCTACTTCGGCGGCCCGCACCCCGCCTGGCAGCTGACCGTCGGCGACCTCCAGGACAACCTGTCCGACACCGACGTCGACCGCGTCATCCTGGACATGCTCGCCCCCTGGGAGTGCCTGGAGGCCGTCTCCAAGGCGCTCGTCCCCGGCGGCATCCTCTGCTGCTACGTGGCGACCACCACCCAGCTCGCGCGCACCGTGGAATCCATCCGCGAGTTCGGCTGCTACGCCGAACCGCAGCCCTGGGAGTCCATGATCCGCAACTGGCACGTGGAGGGCCTCGCCGTCCGCCCCGACCACCGCATGATCGGGCACACCGGCTTCCTCGTCACCGCCCGGCGCCTGGCCGACGGCGTCGAGCCGCCCATGCGCCGCCGCCGCCCCGCCAAGGGTGCGTACGGCGACGACTACGAAGGTCCCAACAAGGGCTGACGGAAGACCACCCACCCGGGCTGACGCCCCCACAACGAACGCGTGCCGCCGCCGAGTTCCCGCCCCAGGGCAAGGAACTCGACGGCGGCACCTTCACGTTCGGCATCTTTGCGGACAGCCCGCACCCCGCCTGTTCCACCCACCTGTGACGTATGGCACGATGCCCGCAACTCCTTCGCCACCACGTTCCCAGGAGACATCCCGCGTGCAGCTCCCCGCCGTCCCGGACCTCGCGCACACCCACGCCCGGCCGGTGCACTGGCTGGCCACCGCGACCGCCATGGCCGCCGTCGTCGCAGCCGCCGGCCTGCTGCAACCCGGCCCGGCCACCGCCACCACCGCCGCCCCCGGCGGCGAACCGGCCATCGCACGGCCCGCGCCCGACGCCGCGACGGCCGACTACCCCCTGGAATGCGGGGGAGCCCCGGTGAAGGTCGCGCAGCGCGCGAGCGGAGACCTCGACGGCGACGGAAACCCCGAGACCGTCGCAGTCGTACACTGCGAAGCCGGCTCCGGCACGCCCCCGCACGCCGTCTACGTCCTGACCCACGGCCAGACCGGCCCGCACGCGCGCGTGGTCGCCACGCTCGTCGAGCCGAGCCGGCAGCAGACCGTCGCCGACATCGCCGTACGCGACGGGGCGGTCACCGCCACCCTGCTCGGCTACTCGTCCCCCGACGTACCCAGTTGCTGCCCCGACGAACAGGAACACGTCAGCTGGCGCTGGAAGGGCGGAAGCTTCGTCCGCTCCGAGCGCACCGACGCGAGAAGCGTCTAGTCCGTCACGAAGAGCGCTACCTAGTCCGTCACGAAGAGTGCCTGAACCGTCACTCCGCGTCGGGGCCGTAGACCTCGACCCTGTCCGAAACCCTGCGTACGTGGATGCAGTCGCCCGGGCACTCCTTCGCGGAGTCCACCACGTCCTGGAGCAGCGGCAGCGGCACCGGAGTCGTCGCCCCGGTGTCCTGCAGCAGTTCGTCGTCGGCGCTCTTCACATACGCGAGGCCGTCGATGTCCAGCTCGAAGACCTCCGGAGCGTACTGCGCGCAGATCCCGTCCCCGGTGCAGAGATCCTGATCGATCCAGACCTCCAGCGCCTCGCCGGCGCCCTGCGTCGGGGCCTCGTGCTGCACCGTCATGTCTCCTGCCGTTCCTGAGCGTCGAAAAAGAGATCGTTCTTCTAAGTCCGGTCAAGCCTGACGGGTGTTGACCACTGACGACGATACAACCGCCCGCTTTCCGATGTTGATGGGTGGGTATTCACCTGGCGTGAGGGGAAGCGCAAGGGTGAAGATCGGACACACCCCGACAGTCTTTGTGATCTAGGGGTTTCAATCACCACCCACGCAGGTAGGGTCAGGAAGCGTCCAGCTCCCCTTGGAGGAGGTGAGGACCGTGGCAGCCCACGACGACGACATCAACCGCGGCATCCGGCCCGGGCGGGGGTCTGAAGACCCCGCCGGCCAGGTTGCCTATCTCGAGCAGGAAATCGCCGTCCTGCGCCGCAAGCTCGCCGACTCTCCGCGTCATACGAGGATTCTCGAGGAGCGGATCGTCGAGCTGCAGACAAACCTGGCCGGCGTGTCCGCGCAGAACGAGCGGCTCGCCAACACACTCCGTGAGGCCCGCGACCAGATCGTGGCCCTCAAGGAGGAGGTCGACCGGCTCGCACAGCCGCCGGCCGGCTTCGGAGTGTTCTTGCACGCCAACGAGGACGGCACGTGCGACATCTTCACCGGGGGCCGCAAGCTCCGGGTGAACGTGAGCCCCAGCGTCGAGCTCGACGAGCTCCGGCGCGGCCAGGAAGTCATGCTCAACGAAGCGCTCAACGTGGTCGACGCCATGGAGTTCGAGCGCGCCGGGGACATCGTCACCCTCAAGGAGATCCTCGAGGACGGCGAGCGCGCCCTGGTGATTGGGCACACCGACGAGGAACGGGTGGTCAGGCTCGCCGAGCCGCTGCTGGACATCACCATCCGCCCCGGCGACGCCCTGCTGCTCGAACCCCGCTCCGGCTACGTCTACGAGGTGGTGCCGAAGAGCGAGGTCGAGGAGCTCGTCCTCGAAGAGGTCCCCGACGTCGACTACACCAAGATCGGCGGCCTCGGCGGCCAGATCGAGATGATCCGGGACGCCGTCGAGCTTCCGTACCTCTACCCGGACCTCTTCAAGGAGCACGAGCTGCGGCCGCCGAAGGGCATCCTGCTCTACGGTCCGCCCGGCTGCGGCAAGACGCTGATCGCGAAGGCCGTCGCCAACTCCCTTGCCAAGAAGGTCGCCGAGGTGACCGGGCAGCCCGCAGGGAAGTCCTACTTCCTGAACATCAAGGGGCCCGAGCTCCTCAACAAGTACGTCGGCGAGACCGAGCGGCACATCCGCCTCGTCTTCCAGCGTGCCCGGGAGAAGGCGAGCGAGGGCACCCCCGTCATCGTCTTCTTCGACGAGATGGAATCCCTCTTCCGCACCCGCGGATCCGGAGTCAGCTCGGACGTCGAGAACACGATCGTCCCCCAGCTGCTCGCCGAGATCGACGGCGTGGAAGGCCTGGAGAACGTCATCGTCATCGGCGCCTCCAACCGCGAGGACATGATCGACCCCGCGATCCTGCGGCCCGGCCGGCTCGACGTCAAGATCAAGATCGAGCGCCCGGACGCGGAGGCCGCGAAGGACATCTTCGCGAAGTACCTCACGGCCACCCTGCCGCTGCACTCCGACGACCTCTCCGAGCACCACGGGTCCAAGGAGGCCGCCGCCCACGGAATGATCCAGTCCGTGGTCGAGCAGATGTACGCGGAATCCGAGGAGAACCGCTTCCTCGAGGTCACCTACGCCAACGGCGACAAGGAAGTCCTGTACTTCAAGGACTTCAACTCCGGAGCGATGATCCAGAACATCGTCGACCGGGCCAAGAAGATGGCCATCAAGGCCTTCCTCGACCACAACCAGAAGGGCATCCGCGTCTCCCACCTCCTCCAGGCCTGCGTGGACGAGTTCAAGGAGAACGAGGACCTGCCGAACACCACCAACCCCGACGACTGGGCCCGGATCTCCGGAAAGAAGGGCGAGCGGATCGTGTTCATCCGCACCCTCGTCACCGGAAAGCAGGGCGCGGACACCGGACGCTCCATCGACACGGTGGCCAACACCGGTCAGTACCTGTAGATCGCAGACCGGCTGCGGAGGTCCGGACCCACGGACCTCCGCAGCCGGACGCTTTTCCCCGCGGTTTCCCGCGGGAATGACGTAATCGATCTCCCCACCGGCGCGGAGTCGCTCTAGGCTCGTCGGTACTTGTAGCGCCGCACCCGAAGGGGAGCGCCGCCGGGCAAGGAGGGCCGCATGACCGTACGGCGAGTAATGGGCATCGAAACGGAGTACGGGATCTCCGTTCCGGGCCACCCGAACGCCAATGCCATGCTCACCTCGTCCCAGATCGTCAACGCCTACGCGGCGGCGATGCACCGGGCGCGCCGCGCCCGCTGGGATTTCGAGGAGGAGAACCCGCTGCGGGACGCCCGCGGCTTCGACCTCGCCCGCGAGGCCGCCGACTCCAGCCAGCTCACGGACGAGGACATCGGCCTGGCCAACGTGATCCTCACCAACG
Source organism: Streptomyces sp. P9(2023) (assembly GCF_032436795.1). Classification (NCBI taxonomy): domain Bacteria; kingdom Bacillati; phylum Actinomycetota; class Actinomycetes; order Kitasatosporales; family Streptomycetaceae; genus Streptomyces; species Streptomyces sp. P9(2023). Next base: position 45,185 of record NZ_JAUPWM010000042.1, on the reverse strand, counting down.
GAGCCCGGCTCTACGTGGACCACGCGCACCCCGAGTACAGCGCACCCGAGGTCACCAACCCCCGGGACGCCGTCCTCTGGGACAAGGCCGGCGAACGGATCATGGCGGAGGCCGCCGAGCGGGCCGCCCAGCTCCCCGGCGCCCAGCCCATCCATCTGTACAAGAACAACACCGACAACAAGGGCGCCTCCTACGGCACCCACGAGAACTACCTGATGAAGCGGGAGACGCCCTTCTCGGACATCGTCCGCCACCTCACCCCGTTCTTCGTCTCCCGCCAGGTCGTCACCGGCGCGGGACGGGTCGGCATCGGCCAGGACGGCCGCGAGCACGGCTTCCAGCTCAGCCAGCGCGCCGACTACTTCGAGGTCGAGGTGGGTCTGGAGACGACCCTGAAGCGGCCCATCATCAACACCCGCGACGAGCCGCACGCGGACGCCGAGAAGTACCGCCGGCTCCATGTGATCATCGGCGACGCGAACCTGTCGGAGATCTCCACGTACCTCAAGCTGGGCACGACCGCCCTGGTCCTGTCCATGATCGAGGACTCGTTCATCAACGTGGACCTCGCCGTCGACCAGCCCGTCCGCACCCTCCACCAGGTCTCCCACGACCCGGGGCTCCAGCACCTGGTCACGCTGCGCAGCGGCCGCACACTGACCGCGGTCCAGCTCCAGATGGAGTACTTCGAGCTGGCCAGGAAGTACGTGGAGGAGCGCTACGGCGCGGACGCCGACGAGCAGACCAAGGACGTCCTGGTCCGCTGGGAGGACACCCTCAACCGGCTCGAGAACGACCCGATGAGCCTGGCCGGCGAGCTGGACTGGGTCGCCAAGCGGGAGCTCATGGAGGGCTACCGGCGGCGCGACAGCCTGGACTGGGACGCGGCCCGGCTGCAGCTGGTGGACCTGCAGTACGCGGACGTGCGCGCCGAGAAGGGCCTGTACAACCGTCTGGTGGCCCGGGGGCGGATGAAGCGGCTCCTGGACGAGACCGAGGTCGAGAGGGCCGAGACGAAGCCTCCGGAGGACACCAGGGCCTACTTCCGGGGCCGCTGCCTGGAGCAGTACGCGGACGACGTGGCGGCCGCGTCCTGGGACTCGGTGATCTTCGACCTCCCGGGCCGGGACTCCCTCCAGCGGGTCCCGACCCTGGAGCCCCTGCGCGGCACCCGGAACCACGTGAAGGAACTCCTGGACCGCTGCCGGACGGCGGAGGAACTGGTCCGCGTCCTTTCCGGCGGCTGAGGCGGGGCTGAAATACCCGGACACTGGGAATCATGGGACTAGTGCCCGGACGTTGTACGAAACTGCGGGGCCGAAGTCAGACCTGGCTTGTAGGGTCTGATCTTGAGAGACCCAACCGAGCGGGCCGATTCGAGCGGGGTGAGGGATATGGCGACCAAGGACACCGGCGGCGGACAGCAGAAGGCGACGCGTTCCACGGAGGAGGTCGAGGAGACGACCACGGAGGCAAGCTCCGACCTCCAGGAACGCCAGGAGAAGCTCAGCGACGACGTGGACTCTGTTCTCGACGAAATCGATGATGTGCTCGAGGAAAATGCGGAGGATTTCGTGCGCTCCTTCGTTCAGAAAGGCGGGCAGTGATTTCACCTTTGATTCGAAGGTGGAATTGCGCTAGGGGGGTCAATGTCTGAAAGTTTCAAGCGGTGTAGTCGGTGCGGGGAGACGAAGCCGCGGGAGGCTTTCGCAAGCAACAGGGCCATGCGGGACGGCCTGCAGTGCTACTGCAGGCCGTGCGCGGCGGACTATCACCAGCAGCGCCAGAAAGCCAAGGGCAAGAACGTGCGGCCCAGGGTCGAGGCGCCCGGCGGGCACAAGTGCTGCCGCCGCTGTGGCGAGATCAAGCCGCACTCGGAGTGGGATCGCAACAAGACCGCTTCCGATGGATTGTCCACGCGATGCAAGGCGTGCCGTGCAATCGAAGGTCGGGCCGGCCACCTGAAGCGGTCCTACGGCATCACGGAAGCCGAGCGGGACGAGATGATCAAGGAGCAGGTAGGCGTCTGCTGCATCTGTCTCGCTGCTCCGGCCGAGCATGTGGATCACTGTCACGAGACGGGTAGGGTCCGTGGCGTACTGTGCTTCAGCTGCAATGCAGCCCTGGGGCAGTTCAAGGATCGGCCCGATGCCATGAGGCGGGCCGCCGCATACGTGGAGGGACACGCGTGGAAGCCAACACTCGTAGCACCGGGCGTCTACCAGCTGCCTTCCTGACGCCGGGCTCGTCCTCGTTCATGGACTTCCTGTCCGCCCACTCGCCGGAGATTCTCCCGGGGAACCGGAAGCTGCCCGACGGGGTCGTGGAGGCGCCGCACGGCACCACGATCGTCGCCGTGACGTTCCCCGGCGGGGTCGTGCTGGCCGGTGACCGGCGGGCGACCATGGGGAACATGATCGCGCAGCGCGACATCGAGAAGGTGTTCCCGGCCGACGAGTACTCGGCCGTGGGCATCGCCGGCACCGCCGGTCTCGCCGTCGAGATGGTCAAGCTGTTCCAGCTGGAGCTGGAGCACTTCGAGAAGGTGGAGGGCGCCACCCTCTCCCTGGAGGGCAAGGCGAACCGCCTGTCCACCATGATCCGCGGCAACCTCGGCATGGCCATGCAGGGCCTCGCCGTCGTCCCGCTCTTCGCCGGCTGGGACGAGGGCAAGGAGAAGGGCCGCATCTTCTCGTACGACGTGACCGGCGGCCGCTCCGAGGAGCACGGCTTCGCCGCCACCGGCTCCGGTTCGGTCTTCGCCCGCGGTTCCATGAAGAAGCTGTACCACCCGGAACTGACGGAGGAGCAGGCCGCCACGCTGGTCGTGCAGGCCCTCTACGACGCGGCCGACGACGACTCGGCGACCGGCGGTCCGGACCTGTACCGCCGTATCTATCCGATCGTCACCGTCATCACCGACGAGGGCTTCCGCAGGCTCGACGAGGACGAGTCCTCGGCGCTCGCCCGCGCGGTCACCGATCGGCGCCTGGAGCAGCCCGACGGCCCGCGCGCGGCCCTGCTCTGATCCCTCGTCGTCCGTAGAACCCCAGAAGAAAGGGACGGGTAACCGGTGTCGACTCCGTTCTATGTCTCACCCCAGCAGGCCATGGCCGACCGGGCGGAGTACGCCCGCAAGGGCATTGCCCGAGGGCGCAGTCTGGTCGTCCTCCAGTACACCGACGGCATCGTGTTCGTCGGCGAGAACCCGTCCCGCGCGCTGCATAAGTTCAGCGAGATCTACGACCGGATCGGTTTCGCCGCGGCCGGCAAGTACAACGAGTACGAGAACCTCCGCATCGGCGGCGTGCGCTACGCCGACCTGCGGGGCTACACCTACGACCGGGACGACGTGACGGCCCGGGGCCTCGCGAACGTGTACGCGCAGACGCTGGGCACGATCTTCTCCAGCGCCGGCGAGAAGCCGTACGAGGTGGAGCTGGTCGTCGCGGAGGTGGGCGCCGAGCCCGACGGCGACCAGATCTACCGGCTGCCGCACGACGGATCGATCGTGGACGAGCACGGTTCGGTCGCGGTCGGCGGCAACGCGGAGCAGATCGGCAGCTTCCTCGACCAGCGGCACCGCGACGGGATGTCCCTCGCCGAGGCGCTGAAGCTGGCCGTGCAGGCCCTCTCGCGGGACACCAACGGCAGCGAGCGGGAGATCCCCGCCGAGCGCCTGGAGGTGGCGGTCCTGGACCGTACGCGTCCGCAGGCGCGCAAGTTCAAGCGGATCGTGGGGCGTCAGCTGGCGCGTCTGCTTGAGGCGGACAACGCGGCGATCGCGAAGACGGACGACCCGTCGGACGACGTTCTGGATGATCTGGACGACGCGGAGGAGTAGTTCCCTCCCTCGCACGCTCGGTGGCCCCGGTCCGCTTCGGCGGGCCGGGGCCTTCGTCGTGCCCGCTCAGGCCGGTGCCGGGCCCGAGGAGTCGCGGGCCATGAGCGTGACCGGGAGGTCGCCGGGCTCGGGGGTCCCGCCCGCCAGGACGGCCAGGAGGGCGGCCATGCCGCGTTCGCCGATCCGCTCGGCGGGCAGCCGGACGGTGGTGAGTTCGGGCTCCACGGCGGTGGCGAGGGCCAGGTCGTCGAAGCCGGTGACGGAGACGTCCTCGGGGACGCGTAGACCGAGACGGCGGACGGCCTTGCAGGCGCCGGCGGCGAGGATGTCGTCGTCGCAGATCAGGGCGGTGGGGCGGGGGCCTGGGCCGGTGAGGGCACGTTCGGCGGCGGTGCGGGCGCCGTCCACGTCGAGCGGCGCGCGGACCGTCCGTACGGTCACGTCCCCCGTCGCGCTCCCCGCCTCCTGGCCCAGCACCTCCGCGAGCGCGGCCGCGCGGACGTCGAAGGTCCAGGACGGCACGGCCGAGGCGAGATGGAGGAAGCGGCGGTGGCCGTGGCCGAGGAGATGCGCGGCGACCTGGCGCATCCCGTCGGCGATGTCGAGGTTGACGTGGGCGGCGGCCCCGCTGTCGGCGGGGTCGCTGTCGAGCATGACCAGCGGCAGGTCGGTGCCGTGGAAGGCCTTGAGCGCGTCGGCGGCCATCGAGGACGCGATGATGCCGTCGAGGGCGGCGCGGGCGGAGGCGAAGGGGTCCTTGGCGGGGCCGACGCCGTCGGGGGAGGGGTAGAGGACGACGCCGAAGCCGTGGCGGGCGGCGACGGTGGCCGCGCCGGTGTAGACGCGGGCGAAGAACTCGTTGGTGAGGGCGGGGACGACGAGCAGGGCGGTCCTGGTGCGGCCGAGGCGCAGGTTGCGGGCGGCGAGATTCGGCCGGTATCCGAGGGTGCGCGCGGCCTCGCGTACGGTCCCGGCGGTGCGCTCGGAGACCCTGCCCCGCCATTTGTCGCCGAGGACGAGGGAGACGGTGGCCTGTGAGACCCCGGCCGCCCTGGCGACGTCCCGGCTGGTGGGGCGCGCCGCGCCGGGGGACTCTGGGGTCTGCACTCGTGCCTCCGCGAGGGGTGGTCGTCGCCTGCGGGATGGACCCGTGGGATGTCGCCATGGTACGTATGACGCCTGGCGTTATACGTAAAACCTCGGGGGTGGACCGGGGGAGAGGAGATGGACATGGCCACGGAGGCCCAGGAGAGCGGCGGCTATCTCGACCTGCTCAGGGCTCGGCACGCCCTGCGACTGCTCACCGGCACCCTCGTCGGCCGGCTCCCCAACGGCACCGGGCCCATCGCCATCGTGCTCTTCGTCCGCTCCGAGGGCGGCAGCTACAGCCTGGCGGGCGGGCTCACCGCCGCGTACGGCATCGCCACCGCCATCGGCCAGCCGCTCCTCGGCCGCGCCGTCGACGTGAAGGGCCAGCCGCGCGTCCAGCTGCCCGCCGCGCTGATATCCGCGCTCGGCATGATCGTCCTCGCCGTGGCCGGAATCAGCCCCCTCGTGCTCGCGTACGCGGCGGTCGTCGTCGCCGGACTCTTCACGCCGCCGCTCGAGGGCGGACTGCGGGCCCTGTGGCCGAGCGTCCTCGGGCGCGAGGACCGGGTCCACCGGGCCTACGCCCTGGACGCCGTGGCCCAGGAGGTCATGTTCACCGTCGGACCGCTGCTCGTGACCCTGCTGGTCGCCGTCTGGTCCCCGGCCGCGGCCCTGCTCGTCATCAACGTCCTCGGTGTCCTCGGCGCGCTCTCCGTCGTCCTCTCCGAGCCCTCGCGCGCGTGGCGCTCGGCGCCCCGTGAGGCGCACTGGCTGGGGGCCCTCCGCTCGCCCGGCCTGCTGGCCCTGCTGGGCTCCTTCTTCTTCGTCGGGCTCGCCCTCGGCTCCATCACCGTCGCGGGCCTCGCCTACGCCGACGACCGCGGCAACGAGGCGGCGTACGGCTGGCTGATGGCCGCGCTCGGTCTCGGCGCGCTGATCGGTGGTGTCCTCTACGGCGCCCGCCGCTGGGCGGGCGCCCCGGAGCGGCGCCTGACGGTCATCGTCGGCCTGCTCGCCCTCGGCTATCTGCCGCTCATGCTCACCCCCGGCGTCGTGCCGATGACGGCCCTCGCCGCGCTCTCCGGTGTCTTCCTGGCCCCCGCCCTCGCCTGCGGCTTCATCGTGGTCGACCGGCACGCGCCGCGCGGCACCGTCACCGAGGCGTTCTCCTGGCTCGTCACCACCTTCGGTGTGGGGTCGGCGCTCGGCTCCGCCGTCGCTGGTCCGGCCGTCGAACTGGCCGGAACGACCGCGGGCTTCGCCGTCGCCGGCGGCGGCGGACTCGTCGCGCTCCTGGTGCTGCTGGCCACCGGACGGGTGCTCGGCGCACCGGGCCGCAGCGTGCGACACGCCGTCAGTGCCGCCGCCGTCGGGGCCGTACAGACCGAAAAGAACACGCACTCATCGGAAAATGATCGAAACGGGGCTGTCGAACCCGGTTTCAGCTCAGGCCATCAGGCGTAATGTTCAGACATGGACCGCCGCATTTTCGGGCTGGAGAACGAGTACGGCGTCACGTGCACGTTCAGGGGACAGCGCCGACTGTCTCCTGACGAAGTGGCGCGCTACCTCTTCCGCCGTGTCGTGTCATGGGGCCGCAGCAGCAATGTCTTCCTGCGGAACGGCGCCCGCCTGTACCTCGACGTGGGTTCGCATCCGGAATACGCAACGCCGGAATGCGACAACGTGACCGAACTGGTCACCCACGACAAGGCCGGCGAACGCATTCTCGAAGGTCTGCTCGTCGACGCCGAACGCCGCCTGCACGAGGAGGGAATCGCCGGCGACGTCTATCTCTTCAAGAACAACACCGACTCGGCGGGAAACTCCTACGGCTGCCATGAGAACTATCTGGTCGCCCGGCACGGCGAGTTCTCCCGGCTCGCGGACATCCTCATTCCCTTCCTCGTCACCCGACAGCTCATCTGCGGCGCCGGAAAGGTGCTTCAGACCCCGCGCGGCGCGGTCTACTGCGTCTCCCAGCGGGCCGAGCACATCTGGGAGGGCGTCAGTTCCGCGACGACCCGCTCCCGGCCCATCATCAACACCCGCGACGAACCGCACGCGGACGCCGAGCGCTACCGCCGGCTGCACGTCATCGTCGGCGACTCGAACATGTCCGAGACGACCATGCTGCTGAAGGTCGGTGCCACCGACCTCGTGCTGCGCATGATCGAGGCGGGCACCGTGATGCGTGACCTGACGCTGGAGAACCCGATCCGGGCCATCCGCGAGGTCAGCCACGACATCACCGGCCAGCGCAAGGTCCGCCTCGCCAGCGGACGCGAGGCCTCCGCCCTGGAGGTCCAGCGGGAGTACTACGAGAAGGCCGCCGACTTCGTCGACCGCCGCGGCATCCGTACGGGCACGGTCGCCCAGGTCCTGGAGCTGTGGGGCCGTACGCTCGACGCCATCGAGGCGGAGGACCTGGACCGGATCGGCACCGAGATCGACTGGGTCATGAAGTACCAGCTCATCGAGCGTTACCGGGCGAAGAACAACATGACCATGTCGCACCCCCGGGTCGCCCAGATAGACCTCGCGTACCACGACATCCACCGCCGCCGCGGGCTGTACTACCTCCTGGAGCGGAAGGGGCAGGCGGCCCGGATCTGCAACGACCTGAAGATCTTCGAGGGCAAGTCCGTGCCCCCGCAGACCACCAGGGCGCGGCTGCGCGGCGACTTCATCCGCCGTGCGCAGGAGCAGCGGCGGGACTTCACCGTCGACTGGGTCCACCTGAAGCTCAACGACCAGGCGCAGCGCACCGTGTTGTGCAAGGACCCTTTCCGGTCGGTCGACGACCGGGTGGAAAAGCTGATCGCCGGAATGTAGGACATCGCTGTACGAAATGCCGGGGCCCCGTGCGTGTGACGTGCGGGGCCCTTGGCCTGTCCGGGCGGTCCCCTAGAGTGTCGAGCAACTACTGTGCCGTCTGAGATCTGAGGAACACGTGCGCCGACTTGCCGGCCTACTGGTCGTCCCACTGCTGCTGCTCTCGACAGCGGCGTGCGGCAGCGACGACAAGGGCTCCGATAACGCCTCGATGAAGAACGGACTGCCCGCCATCACCGCGGGTGCGAAGTTCGGGGAGAAGCCCACCCTCGCGAAGGGGGAGGGCGACCCGCCGAAGGACCTCAAGGTCAATGTGATCAGCGAGGGTGACGGCGCCGTCACGAAGAAGGGCGACGCGCTCCAGGTGAACTACCTGGGTCAGGCCTGGGACTCCACCAAGCCCTTCGACAACAGCTTCGACCGGGGGAAGCCGTTCGACCTGACGCTCGGCGCCGGCCAGGTCATCAAGGGCTGGGACCAGGGTCTTGAGGGGCAGAAGGTCGGCAGCCGCATCGAGATCGGCATCCCGCCGGAGCTCGGCTACGGGGCGCAGGGCCAGGGCGACATCAAGCCCAACGCCACCCTCGTCTTCGTCGTGGACATCCTGAAGTCCACCACGATCCCGAAGTCCGCCGAGGGCACCGAGGTCGCCCAGGAGAACAAGGACCTGCCGAAGGTCGGGACGAACACCGACGGCAAGGCCCCCTCGCTGACGGTGCCGAAGGTCGACCCGCCGACCAAGCTCGTCTCCAACTACATCCTGGAGTCCAAGGGCGAGGTCGTCGCGGCCACCGACACGGTCGTGGTGAACTACGTCGCCGCGCTGTGGAAGGACGGCAAGGTCTTCGACTCGACCTACCAGACGGGCAAGACCGCGAACTTCCCGCTCGCGCAGCTGACCCTGAAGGGCCTCAAGGACGGCATGACCGGCAAGAAGGTCGGCAGCCGCGTCCTGATCGTCGCCCCGCCGTCCGAGGCGTTCGGCGACAAGGAGCAGCAGGGCATCCCGAAGAACTCCACGCTGGTGTTCGCCGTCGACATCCTGGCGAAGATGTAAGACTGTCCCCGTCGCGCAGTTCACCGTTGCGCGGTTCATTCGTTTGAGGAGCACACTGCAGTGAGCATCGAGAAGCCCGAGGTCGACTTCCCGGGCGGCGAGCCGCCGGCCGACCTGGAGATCAAGGACATCTGGGAGGGCGACGGCGAGGTGGCCGAAGCCGGCGACCTCGTCAAGGTCCACTACGTGGGTGTTGCCTTCTCCACCGGTGAGGAGTTCGACGCCTCCTGGAACCGTGGCACCCCGCTGGACTTCCCGCTCGGTGCCGGCCGGGTCATCCAGGGCTGGGACCAGGGTGTGGCGGGCATGAAGGTCGGTGGCCGCCGCCAGCTGGTCATCCCCGCGAAGCTCGGTTACGGCGACCGGGGCGCGGGCAACGCGATCGCCCCCGGCGAGACCCTGATCTTCGTCTGCGACCTGGTCGGCGTCACCAAGCGCTGACCGGATCCGCGTCATCGAGCGCTGACCGGATCCGCTCGAACGAGGGCCCGTGCCTGTCCAGGCGCGGGCCCTCGGCTTTTCCCACGACACCCCGGGGCGGTACGGTCGGATGTCCCCGAAGTCAATCCGGCAGAAGAGGTGCAGGGCGTCGATGGCGATTGCCAAGGCCGAGCGGCTGATGAATCTGGCCCTCTGCCTGCTCGGGACCCGCAGACCGCTCAGCAAGCGTGAGCTGCGCGGCTCCATCGAGGCCTACCTGGAAGCCGGCACCGACGACTCCTTCAACAGGATGTTCGAGCGGGACAAGGACGATCTGCGCGAACTCGGCCTGGTCATCGAGACCGTCGAGAACCTGGAGGGCGAGACCGGCTATCTGGCCCGCCGCGACTCCAACCGCCTCCCGCCGATCACCCTGGACGCCGAGGAGGCCGCGGCGCTCGGCCTGGCCGCCAAGGTCTGGCAGCAGGCCCGGCTCGCCGGGGCCGCCAGCGGCGCCCTGCAGAAGCTCCGCGCGGCCGGCATGCCCGAGGCCGAGGACACGTACGACACCCAGCACAGCGCCCTCGAACCGCGCATTCCGGTCCATGAGGCCGCGTTCGAGCCGCTGATGCTGGCCTGCCGCGACCGGCGCCCGGTCGTCTTCGACTACCGCAAGGCGACGGCGGCCCGCCCCGAGACCCGCCAGGTCGAGCCGTGGACCCTGGAGTGCTGGCGCGGCCACTGGTACCTGGCCGGCTGGGACCGGGACCGCGGCGCCGAGCGGGTCTTCCGCCTCTCCCGCATCACCGGCAAGGTCCGCTCCCGGGCCGGCGCCTTCACCGCGCCCGTGCCCGACGTCGTCACGGTCCGCGAGACCGTGGAGAGCTGGGCCGGTGAGACCGCCACCCGGTCCGCCCGGATCCGGCTGCGGGCCGGCTGCGGCTACCCGCTGCGGGCCCGTGCCCAGTCGGTGGCGGAGGGCGCGGACGGTTGGGACGAGCTGGAGATTCCGTACGGGCACGGGCTTGACGCCTGGCTGGTGGAGTTCGGTCCCGATGTCGTCGTCATCGAGCCCGCGGACCTGCGGGCCGACGTGGTGGACCGGCTGCGCGCCGTGGCCAAGGGCTGAAGGGGGAGACGTACAGCATGGCTGCGAACGCGATCGACCAGACGAGGCGGATGCTCTCCCTCGTCACCTACCTCCGTGAGCGTCCCGGCGCGCACGTCGCCGATGTGGCGCGGGCCTTCGGGATCACCGAGGACGAGCTGATCTCGGACCTCGACGTGCTGCCGATGTGCGGTACGAGCTTCCGGGGCGGCGACCTGCTCGACATCGACACCGACGGCGACCGGATCTGGTGGCGCAACCCGGGTGCCCTCGGTGCGGAAGCCGCCGAGCCGCTGCGGCTCGCGGCCGACGAGGCGACGGCCCTGTTGGTGGCCGCGCGGGCCGTGTCGACCCTGCCCGGACTGCGCGAGGGCGACAGGGACGCCCTGCTGCGGGCCACCGCCAAGCTGGAGAACGCCGCCGGTGAGGTCGCCGGGGCCAGCGCGCGGCTTTCGGTCACCTTCGAGTCCGAGGGCGGGGTCTTCGCCGAGGTGGACCGGGCGATCTCGGAGCGCAAGCGGCTGTGGGTGCGGTACTACTCGCCGGCCCGTGACGAGCTGACCGAGCGCGAGGTGGATCCGATCCGGCTGTTCGCCGTCGGGCACACCTACATGGAGGCGTGGTGCCGGCTCTCCGAGGCGCGCCGCACGTTCCGTCTCGACCGGGTCGCCGAGATCCGGATCCTGGACGAGCAGTCCGCTCCGCCGGAGATCGAGCTCCGGGATCTGTCCGAGGGGCTCGTCCAGCCGTCCGCCGAGGACCCCGAGGTCGTCGTGGAGGTCGGCCCCGGCGGGCGCTGGGTCGCGGAGTACTACCCGCACGACCGGGCCGACGAGCTACCCGACGGCGGGCTGCGCATCACGCTGCGGACCCCCGCTCCGGCCTCGCTGCGGCGCCTCGCGCTGCGGCTCGGCAGCGACGGGCGGATCGTCTCCCCGCAGGACCTCGCCGACAGCGCGCGGGAGGCGGCGGCCGCGGCGCTCGCGGCCTACGAGGGCCAGGCCTGAGGCTGTAGGGGAAACGAGAGGAATGAGGGAGATGTCCGTGATGCACGGAATGACGGCTTCGATCGCGCCGGTTCTCTTCAAGGCCGCCTGCCCCGACTGCCGCGCCCACTTCGAACTCGGCGCGGGCTGCCTGCGCCTCGCCATCGGCGCCAGTCGGCGTACGACCTTCTACTCGTTCACCTGCCCCGAGTGCGGCAGCTCCGTCCGTAAGCCCGCGGGCGAGCGGATCGTCGAACTCCTCACGGGCGGTGGCGTCCGCACGCTGCGCCTGCACTCCACCGTCTGACGCCCCGCCGGCCGCACACGGTCTAGGCTCGCCCCATGTTCTGGCCCATGCTCGCCATCGCCCTCGGATTCCTCGGCGTCGCCGTCCTCGGCGTCCTCGGGATCAAGGTCTTCCTCGAAGCCCAGCGGCTCGGCCGCCAGGTGACCCACACCACCGAGCGCATCAACCGCGCCGCCGAGGAGCTCGAAAGGGCCGCCGAGGACTTGACCCGAACCGGCGGGGCGCTGCGCTGAACCGGTGCCGTACGCTGCTCAGGAGGGTCCCCGGAGGGATGATCGGGCCGCAATCGCGAGTATGCGCAGCCATTGCCCCGCGTTTACTCCTGCGGGTTACGATCGCAGACAGCGCGGTGGCCGGACGCATGTCCGACCCGCCGGGCACCGCACTCCATGTCGCCTCGGTGAAGAAGGTAAACAGCTATGGGTAGGCTCGGCCCCACCGAGATCATTCTCATCCTCGTCGTCATCATCCTGCTGTTCGGCGCCAAGAAGCTCCCGGACATGGCTCGTTCGCTCGGCAAGTCGGCCCGCATCCTCAAGAGCGAGGCCAAGGCGATGAAGTCGGACGACCAGCAGAGCGCCCCCGCCCCGGCCGACCCGCCGACCGCCGGCACCCAGGACCAGGCCGCCCCGCGCACGATCCAGGCCGCGCCCGGAGACGTCACCAGCTCGCGTCCCGTGACCGAGCCGTCGGACACCACCAAGCGCTGACCCGGTCCGCCGCGGCCGCCGCACGGAGCGGCGGCTGCCGCACGAGATGAGGACGTGGGTTGCTCAAGTCTGCCCGCAAGCAGGAGAAGGATCCCGAGGGCCGCATGCCCCTCGTGGAGCACCTGCGTGAGCTCCGCAACCGCATGGCGAAGGGCCTCCTGGCCGTCGCCGCGGTCACCGTCGTGGCCCTCGTGTACAGCGAGGACCTGATGCAGTTCCTGACGAAGTCCGTGCCCAAGTGCGGACCCGGCGTGACCAGCGACGGCGGAAACTGCGCGATCGTCTCCTTCAACACGCTGATCGCCCCGTTCAGCACGACGATCCAAGTCAGCCTCGTGACGGGTCTCGTCGTCGCCAGCCCGATCTGGCTGTACCAGCTGTGGGCGTTCATCGCCCCCGGCCTGCACAGGAACGAGAAGAAGTACACCTACGCCTTCGTCGGTGCCGCGGTCCCGCTCTTCACCGCCGGCGCCTACCTCGCGTACCTCATCCTCCCCATCAGCGTGAAGGTGCTCATCAGCCTCACGCCCGGTGGCTCCGCGAACATCCTGTCCCTCGGTGACGTCCTCGACTTCACCCTGCGCATGGTGCTCGTCTTCGGTCTCGCCTTCGAGCTGCCGCTCGTCCTCGTGATGCTGAACCTCACCGGTGTCCTCACCGGCCGCCGCATGGCCGGCTGGTGGCGCGGCGTGATCATGGGCGTCTTCGTCTTCGGCGCCGTCATCACCCCCACCACCGACCCCATCGGCATGATCGCGCTCGCGGGACCGATCACCGTCCTCTACTTCGGGGCCGTCGGCTTGTCGCTCCTCAACGACCGGCGCCGGGCCCGTAAGAACCCGGACGCCGAGCTGGACGACGACGAGGCCTCCAGTCTCGACCTCACGCCCGAGGCCGTCGGAGCCATCGAGCCCGTCGGCGCGGCCCGTGCCCTGCCCGAGCAGTCCGGCGGCGAGGCCGACGGCGGCAGGTCCCTCAAGCCCGGCAGTTACGACGACGTCACCTGATCTTGTAGGGTCCTCCCCCCAGACTCCGTCCGGGGGGACATCCATGACCAGTGAGATCATCCTCTTCGTCAATCCCACCGCGGGACGCGGCCGGGGCGCGCACGCCGCGCAGCCGGCCGCCCGCGCGCTCCGGGACGCCGGATTCTCCGTCCGTACCGTCCTCGGCGCCGACGCCGACGATGCCCTGCGGCGCGCCCGCGAGGCCGTCGCGGACGGCACCGGCGCGCTGGTCGCGGTCGGCGGCGACGGCATGGTCTCCCTCGCCCTGCAGGCGCTGGCCGGCACCCGTACCCCGCTCGGCGTGGTGGCCGTCGGCACCGGCAACGACTTCGCCCGCTCCCTCGGCCTGCCCGTCCGCGCACCGGCGGCCGCCGGACGGCTCGCCGCCGAGCTCCTCAAGGGCGGCGGCGGACGCGACATCGACCTCGGCAGGGTCGGCGACCGCTGGTTCGGCACCGTCCTCGCCTCCGGATTCGACTCGCGGGTCAACGACCGCGGCAACCGTATGCGGCTGCCCGTGGGGCGCTTCAAGTACGACCTCGCCATGGTCGCCGAGCTCGCCGCCTTCCGGCCCGTCCCGTACCGCCTCACCCTGGACGACGGCACCGAGCGGCACGTCGAGGCCACGCTCGTGGCCGTCGGCAACGGCACCTCGTACGGCGGCGGCATGCGGATCTGCGCCGACGCCCGCATGGACGACGGTCTCTTCGACGTCACCGTCGTCGGCGAGTGCAGCCGTACCACGCTGCTCAGGGTCTTCCCACGCGTCTACCGCGGCACCCACCTCGACCACCCGGTCGTCACCGTCCACCGCGTCCGCTCCCTCACCCTGGACGCTCCCGGCATCACCGGCTACGCCGACGGCGAGCCCCTCGGACCGCTGCCGCTCACCGCCGAGTGCGTGCCGGGAGCGCTGCGGGTGCTGGCGCCGCCGGCCGGGATTCCGGTCCCTCGTTAAAGATCGCGTCACTGTCAGAGGCGGCGGGTAGGCTCGACAGCAAGATGACAGAGGACCTCACACCAGCCGAAGCGTACGCAGCCGCCCGGGCCCGCGCTGCCGAGCAGGCCACGGCGCTGGCCCCTTTCCGCGAGATGTACGAGTTCGGTCTCGACCCCTTCCAGATCGAGGCCTGCCAGGCCCTCGAATCGGGCAAAGGCGTGCTCGTCGCCGCGCCCACGGGCTCGGGCAAGACCATCGTCGGCGAGTTCGCCGTCCACCTCGCCCTGCTCCAGGGGCGCAAGTGCTTCTACACGACACCCATCAAGGCGCTGTCGAACCAGAAGTACGCCGACCTCGTGAAGCGGTACGGACCGGGCAAGGTCGGCCTTCTCACCGGCGACAACAGCGTCAACGGGGACGCGCCGATCATCGTCATGACCACCGAGGTCCTCCGCAACATGCTGTACGCGGGATCCCAGGCCCTCAGCGGCCTCGGCTACGTGGTCATGGACGAGGTGCACTACCTCTCGGACCGCTTCCGCGGCGCCGTCTGGGAGGAAGTGATCATCCACCTCCCCGAATCGGTGACGCTGGTCTCACTCTCCGCGACCGTCTCCAACGCCGAGGAGTTCGGCGACTGGCTCGACACCGTCCGCGGCGACACCGAGGTCATCGTCTCCGAGAGCCGCCCCGTGCCGCTCTGGCAGCACGTGCTGGCCGGCCGCCGGATGTACGACCTCTTCGAGGAGGAGACCGACCACGGCGGTCGCGGCGCGTCCCGCCGCGAGGTCAACCCCGACCTGCTGCGGCTGGCCCGCACCGAGAACTCCCGTACGTACAACCCGCGCGAGCGGCGGCGCGGCAAGATGGTCCGCGAGGCGGACCGCGAGCGCGAGCGGCGTCAGCGCACCCGCATCTGGACGCCCGGACGGCCCGAGGTCATCGAACGCCTCGACGCCGAGGGGCTGCTGCCCGCCATCACCTTCATCTTCAGCCGGGCCGGCTGCGAGGCGGCCGTCCAGCAGTGCCTGTACGCGGGGCTGCGGCTCAACAACGACGAGGCCCGGCAGCGCGTCCGCGAGATCGTCGAGGAGCGCACCGCCTCCATCCCGTCCGAGGACCTCCACGTCCTGGGGTACTACGAGTGGCTGGAGGCCCTGGAGCGCGGCATCGCCGCCCACCACGCCGGCATGCTGCCCACGTTCAAGGAGGTCGTGGAGGAGCTGTTCGTCCGCGGCCTCGTGAAGGCGGTCTTCGCGACCGAGACCCTCGCCCTCGGCATCAACATGCCCGCCAGGACCGTGATCCTGGAGAAGCTCGTCAAGTGGAACGGCGAGCAGCACGCCGACATCACCCCCGGCGAGTACACCCAGCTCACCGGCCGCGCCGGACGACGCGGCATCGACGTCGAGGGGCACGCCGTCGTCCTCTGGCAGCGCGGCCTGGACCCGGGTCACCTCGCCGGACTCGCGGGCACCCGCACGTACCCGCTGCGCTCCAGCTTCAAGCCGTCGTACAACATGGCGGTCAACCTGGTCGACCAGTTCGGCAGCCACCGCTCGCGCGAGCTGCTCGAGACCTCGTTCGCGCAGTTCCAGGCGGACCGGTCGGTCGTCGGCATCTCCCGCCAGGTCCAGAAGAACGAGGAGGGCCTGGAGGGCTACAGGGAGGGCATGACCTGCCACCTCGGAGACTTCGAGGAGTACGCGCGGATGCGCCGCGACCTCAAGGACCGCGAGACCGAACTGGCCAAGCAGGGCGCCGCGCAGCGCCGTGCCGCGGCCGCCGCGTCCCTGGAGAAGCTGAAGCCGGGCGACGTGATCCACGTGCCCACGGGCAAGTTCGCCGGGCTCGCCCTCGTCCTCGACCCGGGGATCCCGGCCGGCCGGACCAACGGCCACCGCGGCTTCGAGCACCACGACGGGCCCCGCCCGCTCGTGCTCACCGCCGAGCGGCAGGTCAAGCGGCTCGCCTCGATCGACTTCCCGATCCCCGTCGAGGCCATGGAGCGGATGAGGATCCCGAAGTCCTTCAACCCCCGCTCCCCGCAGTCCCGTCGGGACCTCGCCTCCGCCCTGCGGACCAAGGCCGGGCACCTGAACCCCGACCGGCACCGCAGGGAGCGTTCGGCCGCAGCCGACGACCGCGAGATCAACCGGCTCCGTACGGAGCTGCGCGCGCACCCCTGCCACGGCTGCGACGAGCGCGAGGACCACGCCCGGTGGGCCGAGCGCTACCACCGGCTGCAGCGCGACACCCGGCAGCTGGAGCGGCGCATCGAGGGGCGGACGAACACCATCGCCCGTACCTTCGACCGGATCGTGGCGCTCCTCACCGAGCTCGACTATCTGCGCGGCGACGACGTCACCGACAACGGCAAGCGGCTCGCCCGGCTCTACGGCGAACTCGACCTGCTGGCCAGCGAGTGCCTGCGTGACGGGGTATGGGAGGGGCTGACCCCGCCCGAACTGGCGGCGTGCGTCTCGGCGTTGGTCTACGAGGCCCGGCAGTCCGACGACGCCGTGGCGCCGAAGCTCCCGACGGGGAACGCCAAGGCCGCGCTCGGCGAGATGGTGCGGATCTGGGGGCGGCTCGACGCCCTGGAGGAAGAGTTCAAGATCAACCAGGCGGAGGGGGTCGGGCAGCGCGAGCCCGATCTGGGCTTCGCCTGGGCGGCGTACCAGTGGGCCTCCGACAAGGGGCTCGACGAGGTGCTGCGGGAGGCCGAGATGCCCGCGGGTGACTTCGTGCGCTGGTGCAAGCAGGTCATCGACGTCCTCGGGCAGATCGCGGCTGCGGCGCCCAAGGAGAACAGCACGGTCGCCAAGAACGCGCGGAAGGCGGTCGATTCGCTGCTGAGGGGCGTGGTGGCGTACAGCTCGGTGGGCTGACGCTTGGTGGTTTGACGCTGCGTCATGTGGTGGGTGGGGGCTCGTGGTTGATGCCACGGGCCCCTTCTCGTCGTGGGGCGTGGGGCGTGGGGCGTGGGGCGTGGGGCGTGGGGCGTGGGGTGTGGGTCGCGGGGCCGGGGGCCGTGGGGTGTGGGTTGCGGGTCGTGGGCGCGGGCCGCGGGCCGTGGGTGGTGGCTCGTGGGGGTCTTGGCCGGTTCTTGCGGGTGTTGTCCACAGGGCGTTGTCCACAGGGGTGGCGGAGGGTCGGAACTCTCCGATTCCATGGACGCAGCACCGCACCACACCGGGCAACACCGCTGGGAGGGGACCCACGTGACCACGCAAACCGGTTCGGCCGCCGTCGAGGGGACGACGGACGGACAGAAGATCGTGCCGGGGCCACGGGGTGTGCCGCTGCTCGGGAACATGCCGCAGTTCGGCAAGGACCCGCTCGGCTTCTTCGAGCGGCTGCGTGAGCGCGGAGACTTCGTCAGCTGGCGCTTCGGGCCGGGCCCCGCGCTCTTCATCGCCGACCCGGACGCGATCGGCGAGCTTCTCACCGAGGTCGAGCGCACCTTCGAGACGGCCGATCTCGGCATCGCGTTCCGCACCCTCCTCGGCAACGGAGTCGTCGTCGCCAAGGGCGCCGACTGGCGCCGTAAGCGCTCGCTCGTGCAGCCCTCCGTCCGGCCCAGGCAGGTGCGTTCCTACGCCACCACCATGACCGAGTGCGCCGTCGCCCTCGCCGACCGGTGGAGCGGCGGAGAGCGCGTCGACATCAAGAAGGAGATGGCCGCCCTCACCCAGCTGATCGCCGTCCGCACCATCTTCGGCGTGGACGCCGCCGCCGACGCGGACGCCATCGGCCGCGCCATGGACGTCGCCCAGAAGGAGATCGGCGCCGAATTCAGCGGTATCGGCGCCCTGTTGCCCGACTGGGTGCCAACCCCGGGACGGGCCCGTATCAAGCGCGCCGCCGCCGTCATCGACGCCGAGGTCGCCCGGGTCGTCGCCCGCCACCGCGACGGCGACACCGAACGGCCCGACCTGCTCAGCCGGCTCCTCACCGCCCAGGACGAGACCGGAGCCCACCTCTCCGACCAGGAGATCCGCGACGAGACCGTCACGCTGTACATCGCCGGACACGAGACGACCAGCTCCACCCTCGTCTGGGCCTGGCAGCTCCTCTCCCACAACCCCCGCGTGCGGGACGCTCTCGCAGAGGAGCTCGACCGGGTCCTGGGCGACGACGAACCGGGCTTCGACGACTACGCCCGGCTGCCGTACACCCAGGCCGTCGTGAAGGAGACCCTCCGGCTCTACCCGACGATCTGGCTCATCACCGGTGTCGCCCGGGACGGCGCGACCCTCGGCGGGATGGAGATCCCGGCCGGGACGCGGGTGTGGACCAGCCAGTGGGCCACCCACCGGGACGGGCGGTGGTTCACCGATCCGCAGGAGTTCCGCCCGGAGCGCTGGGGCGGGACGGAGGGCGCGGAGATACCCGAGTACGCGTGGTTCCCGTTCGGCGGGGGGCCCCGGGTCTGCCTCGGGACCCGGTTCGCGATGGTCGAGGCCGTGCTGATCCTCGCGGTCCTCGCCCGCCGGTTCCGGTTCGACCTCGACCTCGGCGAGGGGGAGATCCGCCCGGTGCCGAGCCTGACCCTCCAGCCGGATCGGGAGGTGCTCGCCACGGTCCGCGCTCGGGGGTGAGGTGCGGGATGATTTCGGCATGAAGATCAGCGCACGGGGGCTCAACCGGTCCACTCTCGCCCGGCAGTTGCTGCTTCGACGCGAGCGGGTCGGGGCCGTGGAGGCGGTACGGAAGGTGGTCGCGCTGCAGGCCCAGCAGCCGGCCTCCCCTTACCTCGCGCTGTGGAACCGGACCGTCGACTTCGACCCCACCGAACTCGACAGGGCCTTCACCGACGGGACGGTCCTGAAGTCGACGCTCATGCGGATCACCCTGCATGCCGTCCACACCGACGACTTCCGGGCCTTCCGGGAGGCCGTGCATCCGTTGCTGAGAGGGGGCAGGATCGGCGACCGCCGGTTCGCCGCGTCGGGCCTGACCGCGGCGGACGCGGACCTGCTCGCTCCGGAGCTGCTGGCCTTCGCCGACCGGCCCCGGACGGGTGCCGAGTACGAGGCCTGGCTCCAGGAGCGGGTGGGGGTCGCACCGAAGTCGGGGGCCTGGTGGGCGCTGCGGCACTACACCCCGCTGGTGCACGCGCCCACGACGACACCGTGGTCCTTCGGGGAACGTCCCCGGTACGTCGCACCCCTCGACCCGCCGCCCGTTCCGGCTCCGCCGGAGGCGTCCGACGCGGCCCTGCGGACACTGATCCTCCGCTACCTGGAGGGCTTCGGGCCGGCGACGGTGGGGGACATGGCGCAGTTCGCGCTGGTCCAGCGGGCCAGGGTGAAGAAGGCCCTCGGGACGCTCGGGGACGACCTGGAGACGGGGAAGGGACCGGAGGGCGAGGAGCTGTTCGACCTACCGGGCGCACCGCGGCCGGACGAGGGAACCCCCGCCCCGCCTCGGCTGATGGCCATGTGGGACAGCACCCTGCTCGCCTACGCCGACCGCAGCCGGGTCATCCCGCCCGAGTACCGCGCGTCCGTCATCCGCCGGAACGGGGACGTGCTGCCGACCCTGCTGGTCGACGGCTACGTCGCCGGGGTGTGGCGACCGACGGAGGGCGGCATCGAGGCCACCGCCTTCCACGCCCTCCCCGAGGACGTCTGGGAGGCCCTGGCCGACGAGGCCCGCGCCCTGACGGCCTTCCTCGCGGGCCGGGAGCCTCAGGTGTACCGCCGCTACGCCCACTGGTGGACCAAGCTCCCGCCCGGCGAGACCCGGCTGCTGCCCGGGGCGTAAGGCGTCGACAGGTCAGGGTCGTGCGGGTGCGAGGGCCGCCGCCATGGTCACCAGGTCCTGTGCGTGGAGGACCCGGTCCTGGCCCGGGAGGGGGACGTGCAACGGGGTCGACCAGCGTGAGGGGATGGCGTCGGGGCCGTAGACCGCGCCCGCCAGCATGCCCGTGACCGCCGCCACCGTGTCCGTGTCGCCGCCCAGGTCGATCGCCGCGACGAGCGCCGCCTCGAAGGAGGCCGTGGTGCGCAGGGCCCAGACGGCGGAGCCCAGGCAGGGCCAGACCGCCCCGTTGAACTCGGTCGCGTCGTCCGGGTGCCAGCTCGGGGCCAGGACCGTCGCCCAGCGGTCGTGGTGCGGTGCGGCGACCGCCGCGAGTGCGGTGGGCACGGCAGAGAGCGGGTCCTCACCGAGGAGGGCGACGCGGACGAGCTCGTGGAGGACCGACGTACCCTCCCAGGCGGCGCGGTCGCCATGGGTGAGGGCGGCGATGCGGCGGGCGGCGGCCATCGAGGCCTCGCGGCCGGACCCGGCGAAGAACACGGCGGAGGTGGACGCGCGCATCAGCGAACCATTGCCCGCCGCACGTCCGTTGACCTGGAAGTGGAGGGCGGCGGCCGTGTCCCAGGGGTCGCCGCTCGTGAGGACGTCCTCGGTCTGCAGGCCGATGTCCTTCGGCTCCGACGCCGCCCAGTGGCGGAAGCGATCGAAGATGTCCGGCAGGTCGAGCCCGTCCCGGTCGAGGAGCGACTCCCCGACCAGGACGGCCATCTGAGTGTCGTCGGTGGCCTCGCCCGGGTCCCAGCCACCGCCCCCGCACATCTCGCCCACGCCGTCCGGGAACCGGTCGAGGAAGACGCCGGGAAGCCCGAACTCGAAGGGTGCGCCCAGCGCGTCCCCCACGGCGGAGCCGAGGATGGCGCCCATGGCGCGGGTGGTCGGTGTCATGAAGATCAGCCTAGGCGGCTGCCCGGGCCGGCCGAACTCCTCAGGCGGGGGCGGGGATCGGTTTGCGGGTTGCGCGGAGGAGGAGGAAGAGGAGCAGGGCGAAGGGGGACAGGAGAATGGTCAGGATCAGGACGGGGGCCATCAGCCAGGGGGAGAGGGCGCGTTTGCGGGACTCGCGGTACATCCACTGGCCGAGCAGGAGGTCCCAGGCGATGACCTGGGCCCAGATCGCCGCCGCCCCGTTGGCGTCGGCCGTGAGGTCGCGGAAGGTGTCGAGGTCCGGGCTGCTGACGGCCGTCCACAGCTCGGGGAAGGCCGGCAGGGCCAGGGCGACGTACACGGCCAGGATCGGTACGACGGTGAGGGGGGAGGCCGCCAGCCGTTCGGTGCCCCGCCAGGTGGGGGCGAGGATCATCAACAGCCAGACGGGCGCGGCCAGATAGAAGCTGAGCTCGAAGAGGAAGCCGGTCATGAGGTGGACTCCTGGGTGGTGGGGGCGGTGCGCAGGGAGGCCCAGGTCGCCGCCGCGCCGAGCAGGGCGATCGTGCCGGCGGCCGCGAGGGTCGTGGCGTCGGGCTGCGTGAGCGGCTGACCGCGCAGGGCCTGCCAGGTGACGAGAGCGAAGACCGCCGCGTACGTTCCCGAGGCCACGAGCGTCAACCGGAGGCGTATCCGCTCGTCGCGCAGTCGGGCGAACCTCGGGGCGAGGGCGACCAGGAGGAGCAGCAGGAGCGGGATCACCTGGAGGGCGTGCATGCCGAAGAAGTGGGCGACGCGCAGATCGCCGCCCGTCGTGGACCAGCCGGTCACGGCCATCGTCGGGCCGCCGTCCGGGACGCCGACGCTGTGGGCGCCGGTGATCGCCGCGTCGTCCCCGCTCGCGCGCTGCTCGGCGGTGGGCTGCGTCATGACGAAGCCGATCGCGGCTCCCGCGAGGGCGATCAGGGAGCCGAGACGTACGGCCCAGGCGGTGGCGCGGTCCAGGATCCGGGCCCGTAGCAGCAGGATCGCGAGGACCAGGGCGGCGAGCCAGAGGATGACGATCATGGCGCCCATCACCTGGAAGAGGGCCGCGTCGAAGGGCGTCTCGTGGTTGAAGTGGCTCTGTGTGCCGCGTATCACCTGCGTGGTGATCAGCACCATCTCACCGAGGCCGGTCACGGCGACCACCGTCCCCGCCCACCAGGCGAGCCGTCGGCGGCGGGGGAGCAGGGTGAGCATCCAGGCGAGCGTCATGCAGTACGCGATCAAGGAGACCGAGAACTTGAACGGCTTCGTCCATATCGGGACGCCGACCAGGATCCGGTCGTCGAATATCAGGCCGCCGAAGGAGACGACGGCGAGTAACGCCATGGACGCGGAGAACCAGACCAGCGGCCGGTGGAGCTCGCGGAGCCGCGGAAACGGTGAGGACATGGGTACCCCCGGTGGGTTGTGGGCATGCAGATTATGGATAGCAGCACTTTCCGCTATCTGATAGCGGCACTATCTATGATGGGAGGGTCGGTCGGCAAGACCGGAGTGGGTTCGGGAAGGTGAACGCAGAGTGCGCATCGGAGAGTTGAGTCGCAGGACCGGGGTGTCGGTGCCGACGATCAAGTTCTACGTACGGGAAGGGCTGCTGCCTGCCGGGGAGTTGACGAGCCCGAACCAGGCCTCGTACGGCGAGACGCACGAGCGGCGCCTGCGCCTGATCCGGGCGCTCCTGGACGTGGGCGGGCTCTCGGTCGCGGCGATCCGTGAGGTGGTCGCGGCGATAGAGGACCGGGACCGTCCGGTGCACAAGATGCTGGGCGCGGCGGCGGACCGGGTGGTGCCGCGTTACGGAGAGGGGGCGGCCGAGGGGGTCGCCGAGGCGCGGGGGGCGGTCGCCGAACTGATCGCCCGGCGCGGCTGGCACACGCACGCGGACAGCCCGGCGGCGGAGGCCCTCGCGGTCGCCCTCGCGGCGCTCGACGAGATCGGCCACGGCGATTTCGCGGAGGTGCTCGACGCGTACGTGGGGGCGGCGGAGCAGGTGGCCGGGGCGGACCTGGAGTACGTCGCGCGCAATGTGGAGCGGGACGAGCTGGTGGAGAGCGTGGTGGTGGGGACGGTGCTGGGGGACGCGGTGTTCGCGGCGCTACGGAGGCTGGCGCATGTGGATGCGTCGGGGAGGGTGTTCGGTACGGGGGAGTAGCGGCGCGCCCCCGGGGCGCCCCCCGGCTCCGGGGGCCCGGCTCTTACGGGCGCGGGGCCTCAGGGTGCCCCCAGGGACGACCCCCGGGGCCCGGGCCCGTACGGGTGCGGGGCCCTCGGGGGCGGCGGGGACATGGGGTGAACGGCCCCCGAAACGGGCGCCGCCCCCGGGGGGTTGTGCCCACCCTCCCCCAGACTTCGTCCGGGGGGACCCCCATCGCCCTGCGGAACAGTTGCCCACAACGGTGGTCGCGGGCGGGGCGCTTGCCAACGGTGGTCGGGGCGGGGCGGTTGCCCGCCCGTTCCGCCCTGTCGAGCAGTTGCCCACAACGGTCGCGCGGTGGGGGGCGGGTACGCCCCCGGTCAGTTCTCCTGCTCGCGTTCCACCTGGTCGTTCCAGTCGCGCTTGATCGCGCGCCAGGCCTCGTCCGTCTTGCCCAGGCGCCAGTAGCCCGAGATCGAGAGGCGTTCGCGGGGGATCTCCCGCTCCATGCGCAGGTGGCGGCGGAGTTCCTTCACGAAGCCCGCCTCGCCGTGGACGAAGGCGTGGACGTCGCCCGCCGGGAAGTCCAGAGTGCGGACCGCGTCCAGGAGGAGCTCGCCCGCCGGGCGGTCGCCGCGGTGCAGCCAGGTCACCTCGATGCCCGCCGCCGTCGCGAACTTCTGCTCCTCCGAGGCGTCCGCGACCTCAAGGAACGCGTGCGCCTTCGCACCCTCGGGCAGCCGCTCCAGCGCCACCGCGATCGCCGGCAGGGCGCTCTCGTCTCCCACCAGCAGGTGCCAGTCCGCCGCCTCGTCCGGCGCGTAGCCGCCGCCCGGCCCCAGGAAGCGCACCGTCTCGCCCGCCTGGGCGCGTGCCGCCCACGGCCCGGCCAGGCCCTCGTCGCCGTGGACGACGAAGTCGACGGTCAGCTCGCGGTGGACCGGGTCCCAGCTCCGTACCGTGTACGTCCGCGTGGTCGGCCACTGCTCGCGCGGGAACTCCGCACGGATCCGCTCCATGTCGAACGGCTCCGGGTAGCTCACGCCCTCCGGCGCGAAGAGCAGCTTCACGTAGTGGTCGGAGAACTCGCCCACCGTGAACGCGTCGAGGCCGTCCCCGCCGAGCACCACCCGCACCATGTGCGGCGTGATGCGCTCCGTGCGCACCACCCGCGCCTCATGGGCCTTCGGTGCCTTGCGCGCCGGCTGCTCTGCCACGACCGTCTCCCTGACTCTGCGAACTTAGGTTTGCCTAAGCTAGCATCCCGGGCGGCCGCAGGCCCAGAGTGCCGCTCAGCGCTCCAGGACCGGCAGCAGCCTGGCCACCGCCCCGCCGATGCCCCAGCGCCGTACCAGCTCCGCCAAGGCCTCCGGGTCTCGCGGCCCACCGGGCAGGGCCGGGTCGAACTCCGGCAGGGGTACGTCCCCGGCCACGCGCACGACCGTCGGGGCCACGTCCAGGTACTCCGCCGCCTCCACGATCCCGCGCCGCTTGGCCGGGGTCAGCTTCGACGTCCGGTCCACGGCCGCGGCGCGGACGCCCGCCAGATCGCCGTACTCCGTGATCAGCTGCGCGGCCGTCTTCTCGCCGATGCCCTTCACGCCGGGCAGCCCGTCGCTGGCGTCGCCGCGCAGCGCCGCGAAGTCCGCGTACTGGTCCGCCCGCACCCCGTACTTCGTACGGATCAGCTCGTCGTCGACCAGGTCGCAGTCGCCGACGCCCTTGCGCGGGTAGAGCACGCGCACCCCACGCTCGTCGTCCACCAGCTGGAAGAGGTCCCGGTCGCCCGTGACGATGTCCACCGGGCCCTTCGCCAGCCCGGCCAGCGTCCCGATCACGTCGTCCGCCTCGTAGCCCGCGACCCCGACCCGGGCGATGCCGAGGGCGTCCAGGACGTCCTCGATCACCGGCACCTGCGGCGAGAGCGTGTCCGGGATCTCCTCCTCGTCCGGGCCCGTCTCCGTCTCCACGGCGACCCGGTGCGCCTTGTACGACGGGATCAGGTCCACCCGCCACTGCGGGCGCCAGTCGGCGTCCATGCAGGCCACCAGGTCGTCCGGGTGGTGGTCCTGGACGAGCCGGGTGATGAAGTCGAGGAGGCCGCGCACGGCGTTGACGGGCGTGCCGTCCGGGGCCCGGACCGAGTCCGGCACACCGAAGTACGCGCGGAAGTACAGGGAGGCGGTGTCGAGGAGCATCAGGCGTCGCGTCACACCCCGATCATGCCGCACCCCACCGACACCCGCCCCGAGCGACCGCCCCCTGGCGGCGGCACACGCCCCGGGCGACGGCCCCTCGCGGCGGCACCCGCCCCGAACCCTGGCCTGAGCCACCTTCAGTGACGCCCGTCACCTTTGTGTTTGGCCCGTAAGGCCTGGGGCAGGCGCGGACCCGGAGCGGACCCGGTATGTCGATTCAGCCATGAATCGCCGTACGTCACGGGAGTCGCGGGCCGAAACCGCCCCGCTCCACGGCCCGGCTGCGGGGGTGGCCGGCCGTTTTCGTTTCAACGCGTGAGGTATATGTGTGTCCAGGCTCCAGGCCGATCACCTGTACAAGGTGTTCGGCAGACGACCCGACGAAGCCGTCAAGAAACTCAGTGACGGCGCGGACCGCGACGAGCTCCGTGCCGACGGCACGACGGCGGCGGTGATCGACGCCTCCTTCACCGTCGAGCCCGGCCACATCTTCGTCGTCATGGGTCTGTCCGGATCCGGCAAGTCCACCCTCCTGCGCATGCTGAACGGCCTGCTCGAGCCCACCGCGGGCCGCGTGCTGTTCGACGGCAAGGACCTCACGGCGCTCAGCCCCCGCGATCTGCGCACCGTGCGTTCCACGAAGATCAGCATGGTCTTCCAGCACTTCGCCCTCTTCCCGCACCGCAGCGTCCTCGAGAACGCCGCCTACGGCCTGGAGGTCCAGGGCGTACCGCGCGCCGAGCGTGATACCCGGGCCGCCGAGGCCCTGGAGATGTGCGGCCTCGCCGGCTGGGAGAAGTCCTGGCCCGACGAGCTCTCCGGCGGTATGCAGCAGCGCGTGGGCCTGGCCCGCGCGCTCGCCACCGACGCCGACCTGCTCCTCATGGACGAGTCCTTCAGCGCCCTCGACCCGCTGATCCGCCGCGACATGCAGGACCAGCTCCTGGAACTGCAGAAGCGCCTGAAGAAGACCATCGTCTTCATCACCCACGACCTCAACGAGGCCATGCGCCTCGGCGACCGCATCGCGGTCATGCGCGACGGCCGGATCGTCCAGCTCGGCACCGCCGAGGACATCCTGATCCGCCCCGCCAACGACTACGTCGCCTCCTTCATCCAGGACGTCGACCGCTCCCGCGTCCTGACGGCCGCCGCCGTGATGACCGACGCCGAGCACCCGCAGCCCGACGCCTGCGGCTGCGAGACCGTCGGCCCCGACACCCTGGTCGCCGACCTGTGCGCGGTCAGCGCCCGCGTCCCGCACCCGGTGGCGGTCAAGGACACCGGAGGCACCGTCCTCGGTGTCGTGCCGCAGTCCCGGCTGATCGGCTTCATCGGCGACGAGCAGCGCCCGCCCGTCGCCTGCACACCCGGCAGCACCGGTACGAAGGAGGTGGCCACCCATGCCTAGGCTCCCCCTCGGCCAGTGGGTCGACAGCTCCGTCGACTGGCTCCAGGCCCAGCTCTCCTGGCTCTTCGACGCCATCACCACCGTCGTCACCGGTCTCTACGACGGGATCGAGGCGGTCCTGTCCGCGCCGGAGCCGCTCCTCTTCGCCGGCATCCTCGCCGTCGTCGCCTGGTGGCTGCGCGGCCTGACCGCCGGTGTGCTCGCCTTCGCGGGCTTCGCGCTCGTCGACTCCGTCGACCTGTGGGGCGACGCCATGTCGACCCTCTCGCTGGTGCTCGTCGCGACCCTCGTGACCCTGGTGATCGCGGTCCCGCTCGGCATCTGGGCGGCCCGTTCCAAGAACGTCAGCGCCGTGCTGCGCCCGGTCCTGGACTTCATGCAGACCATGCCCGCCATGGTCTATCTGATCCCCGGCATCATCTTCTTCGGCGTCGGCGTGGTCCCCGGCATCATCGCCACCATCGTCTTCGCCCTGCCGCCCGGCGTCCGGATGACCGAGCTCGGCATCCGCCAGGTCGACGGCGAACTCGTCGAGGCGGCCGAGGCGTTCGGCACCACCCCGCGCGCCACGCTGCTGCGCGTACAGCTGCCGCTCGCCCTGCCGACGATCATGGCCGGCATCAACCAGGTCATCATGCTGGGCCTGTCCATGGTCGTCATCGCCGGCATGGTCGGCGGCGGCGGGCTCGGCGGCGCGGTCTACCGCGCCATCGGCAACGTCGACATCGGCCTCGGCTTCGAGGCCGGCATCTCCATCGTCATCCTCGCCATGTACCTGGACCGGATGACCGGCGCGCTCGGCCGCCAGGTCTCGCCGCTCGGCCGCCGGGCGCTCGCCAAGGCCCGGGCCGCGAGCGCGGCGCGCGCCGGGGCGAAGCTCTGGAACCACCGTCCGCAGCCCGTCACCGCGCTCGTCGGCGTGGTCGTCCTCGCCCTCGTCGCGGGCGGCATGGGCTTCCTCGGCGGCGGTACGGCGTCGACCACCGCCGGCGGCAAGGACATCGGCCACGGCAAGAAGATCACCATGGGCTACATCCCGTGGGACGAGGGCATCGCCTCCACCTTCCTCTGGAAGGAACTGCTCGAACGGCGCGGCTACGAGGTCGACGCCAAGCAGCTGGAGGCCGGCGCGCTCTACACCGGCATGGCTGGCGGCCAGATCGACTTCGAGACCGACTCCTGGCTCCCGGTCACGCACGCCCAGTACTGGGAGAAGTACCAGAACAAGCTGGAGGACCTCGGCTCCTGGTACGGCCCGACCTCCCTTGAGCTGTCCGTGCCCTCCTACATGAAGGGCATCGACTCGCTCGACGACCTCAAGGGCAGGAGCGGCGAGTTCAAGGGCCGGATCATCGGTATCGAGCCGAGCGCCGGAATGATGGGCATCCTCAAGGACAAGGTCCTGAAGGAGTACGGCCTGGAGGGCGAGTACAAGGTCGTCGACGGCTCCACGCCCGGCATGCTCGCCGAGCTGAAGCGCGCGTACGACAAGAAGGAACCGGTCGTCGTCACGCTCTGGTCGCCGCACTGGGCCTACTCCACGTACGACCTGAAGAAGCTCAAGGACCCCAAGGGCACCTGGGGCGCCGGTGACGGCGTCCACACCCTCGCCCGTAAGGGCTTCACCGCCGACAACCCCGAGATCGGCGCCTGGCTGAAGAACTTCGAGCTGACCGAGAAGCAGCTCACGGATCTCGAAGCCGACATCCAGGCGACCGGCAAGGGCAAGGAGCAGGAGGCCGTCCGCGGCTGGCTGGAGAAGAACCCCGGCCTCGCCGAGAAGCTCGCTCCGCAGTAACGCCGAGGAGGCGGAGAACAGGGATTTACGACTCCTGTCCGAAAATGGGTGGTCGCCGAGCGTGTTCGGCGGCCACCCCTTTTCGCCACGACGCGAAACCTCGCCCCAAAGCTGCGTAAGGTTCAGGTAACCGACCAGTACGCAGGCACCGAGGCACGAGGGAGGGAGCCGACATGGACGACAAGGAATCACCGAGGGTGGGCGCGGCCGTCAAGAAGCGCCGCAGAGCCCTCAAGCTCACCCTGGCCGTCGTGTCCTCGCGCAGCGGGCTCTCCGTGCCCTTCCTCAGCCAGATCGAGAACGAGCGGGCCCGCCCCAGCAGGCGGTCCCTGGAGCTGGTCGCCGGCGCCCTGGAGACCACGGCCGGTGAGCTCCTCGCCGCCGCCGAGGCCGCCCGCACCGTCGACGTCGTACGGGCCGGCGAGCATCCGCACGCGATGCCCGAGGGCGTACGGTCCCTGGTCCGCGGCCGGCACCAGCTGCACGCGCTGGAGTTCACCGGCGAGCGGGACGCGGGGCGCGAGTTCCAGCACCGCAACGACGAGTTGCTGTTCGTCGCGGACGGCGCCGCCGAGGTCGAGGCCGAGGGCCGGGCGTACCGGCTCGAACGCGGCGACACGCTCTACCTCTCGGGCGGCGTACGGCACCGGTGGCGCGCCACCGAGCCCGGCACCCGCCTCCTGGTCGTGGCCGTCGCGGAACACATCGAGGCCGACGACACGTGAGCCCGGTGGGCGGGGCGTCCGGGGCCCGTGTCGTCTCCCTCGTGCCCTCGCTGACCGAGGCGGTCGCCGTCACCGCGCCCGGCCTGCTCGTCGGCGCCACCGACTGGTGCGAGCACCCCGCGGACCTCGACGTCGTACGGATCGGGGGCACCAAGAACCCCGATGTCGCCGCCATCACCGCGCTCCGCCCCGACCTCGTGATCGCCAACGAGGAGGAGAACCGCGCACCCGACCTGGCCGCCCTGCGCGCCGCCGGGATCGAGGTCCTGGTCACCGAGGTGCGCACGCTCGACCAGGCCTTCCGGGAGCTGGAGCGGGTGCTGCGGGCCTGTGGCGTACCCGACCGGCCGCGCTGGCTGGACGAGGCGGAGGAGGCCTGGGCGGCCGTCGAGGCGCCGGGCCCGCCGCTGACCGCCGTCGTGCCGATCTGGCGCCGCCCCTGGATGGTCCTCGGCCGCGACACCTTCGCGGGCGACCTGCTGGCCCGCCTCGGCATCCGGCACCTGTACGCGGACCATCCCGAGCGCTACCCCCGCGTCCCGCTCGACGAGCTGCGGGCGGCCGGCGCCGACCTGGTGGTCCTGCCCGACGAGCCGTACCGCTTCACGCGCGACGACGGCCCCGAGGCGTTCCCCGGGACCGCCGCCGCGCTCGTCAGCGGGCGTCATCTCACGTGGTACGGGCCGTCACTGGCCGAGGCGCCACGGATCCTCGCCCGGGCCCTGCGAGCAGCGCACCCCTGAACAGCCCGCGCAGGGTGTGGAATCCGGCCACCAGCCAGGCCGCGACGAGGAACACGTACAGCGCGATCGCCAGCCAGCGGAAGGCGGCGAGTCCGGTGTGCTGGGCGAGCCCCTCCGCGCCGGTCACGCAGGTCCCGATGGGGAAGGTGAACGCCCACCAGGTCATCGCGAAGCCCATGCCCTGGCGGCGGGCCCGCAGCACCAGCGCCCCGGCGAACGCCAGCCACAGCAGGGCGAACCCCATGACGGGGACGCCGTAGAGGACGGCGAAGGCGGCGAAGCCGTGCGCGTACGGGGCGGGCAGCACGCCCTGCGCGGCGTCGGCGAACTTGTTCGCGGCGGTGGTCGACTGGCCCAGCGGGCCGAGCACCAGGAAGAGCGTGGGGGTGAGCGCGAGCGGCAGCGGCCCGCCGGTGACCAGTCGGCCGAAGACCAGGGGGAGCATGACGAGGGTGGCGAGCAGGCTGATGCCGAACATGGCGTAGCAGGCGATCAGCAGGGTCTGCTGGGGCTGCCCGGCGGGCAGGTGGGGCAGGAGCAGCGGTCCGACGGCGGCGGAGACCATCGGCGCGACGACGGGCAGCAGCCAGACGGGGGAGGCGCCTTCGATCTTGTGGTGCACCACCATCAGGTACGGGATGGTCACGGCGGCGGCCAGGCCGATCACCGTACCGGCCGTGAACAGAACGGTGTCGAGGGCGATGGCCGCGGTCGGGCCGATCCAGTCCTGGCCGACGATCAGGGCGCCGGCGCCGACGGCGAGCAGGGCCATCGCCAGACAGCCGTAGAACGGGGCGACGGCCGGGTCGAGGAGGTGCTCGCGGGCGCGGTCGCGGTGGTGGACCCAGTGCAGGGCGCGGGCCGTCAGGAGGGTGAGGAGCAGCGCGAGGGAGAGCGCCCAGGCGGCGGTGCAGGCGGTTCGGAGGCCAGGTGCATCAGCGACGCCGGGGAGGGTGGCTCCCGCGTTGGC
Organism: Streptomyces sp. P9(2023); assembly: GCF_032436795.1. Classification (NCBI taxonomy): domain Bacteria; kingdom Bacillati; phylum Actinomycetota; class Actinomycetes; order Kitasatosporales; family Streptomycetaceae; genus Streptomyces; species Streptomyces sp. P9(2023). The sequence continues at coordinate 14,162 of NZ_JAUPWM010000042.1, read as the reverse complement.
GACGATGGCGGTGCCCATCACCGAGGCGTACCAGTTGGGGCCGAGGTGACGGACCGCGGCCGCCCGCACGCCGGGGGTGGTGGCGAGGGGGGCCGGACGGGAAGGTGCGAGTGTTGCCATGTCCTCACCCTCGCGCGGTCGCGCGGGGCCGACCAGGGATCTTGGCGCTATGACGTCATAAGCTGACTTTATGAGCAACGAGCCTGCCGAGACCTCCCCCCTGTCCCACCGGGTCCCCGACCTCGGCGCGCTCGAACTGCTGCTGGCCGTCGCCCGCCACGGGAGCCTGGGGCGGGCCGCCCGTGAGGTGGGCATCACGCAGCCCGCCGCGAGCAGCCGGATCCGCTCGATGGAGCGGCAGCTCGGGGTGGCTCTGGTGGACCGTTCGCCGCGTGGGTCGAAGCTCACGGACGCGGGGGCGCTGGTGACGGACTGGGCGCGGCGGATCGTCGAGGCGGCGGAGGCCTTCGACGCGGGCGCGCAGGCGCTGCGGGGGCGGCGGGACTCGCGGCTGCGGGTGGCGGCGTCGATGACGATCGCCGAGTACCTGCTGCCGGGGTGGCTGATCGCGCTGCGCGCGGAGCGGCCGGACACGGCGGTGTCGCTGATGGCGGGGAACTCGGCGGTGGTCGCGGAACGGCTCATGGGCGACGAGGCGGACCTGGGGTTCGTGGAGGGGCTGGCGGTGCCGGACGGCCTGGACGGGGCGGTGGTCGCCCGCGACCGGCTGGTCGTGGTCGCGGCTCCGTCCCATCCGTGGGCCCGCCGCCGCAGGCCGCTGGACCCGGGCGAGCTGGCGGCGACCCCGCTGATCCTGCGCGAGCGCGGCTCGGGCACGCGTCAGGTCCTGGACTCGGCGCTCTCCGCGCACGGGGGGCTCGCGCAGCCGCTGCTGGAACTCGCCTCCACGACGGCCGTGAAGGCGGCGGCGGTCAGCGGGGCGGGTCCTGCGGTTCTGAGCGAGCTCGCGATCGCGGAGGAGCTGGCGTCCCGCCGCCTGGTCGAGATCCCGGTGGACGGGGTCCTCCTGCGCCGCGAGCTTCGGGCGGTCTGGCCTACGGGGCACCGGCCCACGGGCCCGGCGCGGGACCTGCTGTCCTTGACGAGGGGGACGCCGACGGGGTGAGAGTGCGGGGGCCGGCTTGGCCGGTGCGGTGGGGTGCCTGCGGGTGCGTCGGGGTTGCTCGCGCAGTTCCCCGCGCCCCTAACGGGCCGTCCCCGCCCCCCACCGCCCCTCAGGTCGACGCCGCCGCGACCAGCCCCTGCATCACCCTCAAGTCCTCGCCCATTTCCGGGTGCCACTGGACGCCCAGCGCCCAGACCGGGTCCGGGAGTTCGATGGCTTCCACCGTGCCGTCCTCCGCGTACGCCGAGGGGGAGAGGCCGCGGCCGAGGCGGTCCACCGCCTGGTGGTGGTAGGTCGGGACCGTGGTCAGCTCCGGGACCAGGGTCGCGTACCGCGTGCCCGGGACCGGTTTCACCGCGTGGCGGCCGATCACGCCGACCGACTCCACATGGCCGTCCAGGTGCTGGACCAGCGTGCCGCCGAGGGCCACGTTCAGGAGCTGCATGCCCCGGCAGATGCCCAGTACCGGCGTGCCCGAGGCCAGCGCCGCGTCGATCAGGGCGAGTTCCCAGGTGTCCCTGGCCCGGGCCGGCGGGCCGGTACGGGGGTCGGGCTCGGCCCCGTACCGTACCGGCTCGACATCCGCCCCGCCCGCGATCACCAGGCCGTCGAGCCGCGCCACCACCGACGCGGCGGCGGACGGCTCGTCCGGCGGGAGCATCGTCGCGAGGCCGCCGCTCGCCTGCACCAGTCGGGGGTACTGCGCCGGCAGCAGCGCCGCCGGCATCTCCCACACGCCCCAACGGGCCTGGTCCAGATAGGTCGTCACGCCGATGAGCGGCTTGGACACGGAAAGCTCCTCCGGAAACTCGGGAAAGGGGACGGTGGTCAGTCGCGTTCCAGTTCCGCCTCGGCCGCCGCCAGCGCCGCGAACTCCTCCTCCGGCGCTTTGGCCACCAGGCGGTGCCGACTGTAGAACGCGAAGTAGGCGAGGGCGATCACGTATACCCCCAGTGCGATGAACGCCGCGTCCTTGTCGACCAGGAACGTCGCCACCAGCGCCGACAGGGCGAGCACGAACGCCACCGACGAGGTCACGATGCCGCCGGGCGTCCGGTACGGGCGCGGCAGGTCCGGCTCGCGGCGCCGCAGCACGATGTGCGAGAGCGCCATCAGGGCGTACGAGATGGTCGCGCCGAACACCGCGATGTTCAGCATCCGCGCGCCGTCCCCGGTCCCGGCCGCCAGCGCGAAGCCGATCCCGCCCGGGATCAGCAGCCCCAGGTACGGGGACTTCCGGCGGCTCGTGAGGGAGAGGAAGCGCGGCAGGTAGCCGGCCCGGGACAGGGCGAAGAGCTGGCGCGAGCCCGCGTAGATCAGCGAGAAGAACGAGGCCACGAGGCCCGCCAGTCCCGCGTAGTTGACGAAGCGGCTGAGCGTCGTCGGCTCCCCGTCGCCCTGCAGCGCCACCACCAGCGGGTTGCCGGCCTCCTGGATCGCGGCCGAGCCGCGCGCCCCCGTCGCCGCGAAGAAGGTCACCACGGCGAGCAGCACCAGGATGCCCATCGACAGCGCGAGCGCCCTCGGCATCGAGCGGACCGGGTCCTTCGCCTCCTCCGCCGCGAGCGGCACGCCCTCGACGCCGAGGAAGAACCACATGCCGAACGGGAACGCGGCCCAGATGCCGAGCAGCCCGTACGGCAGCCAGGAGTTGGCGCCGAGCGCCTCGCCGTCGACCGGGATGTCGTTCAGCGCGTCGACATGGAAGTCGCTGAGCGCGCCGAGCGCGAAGATGACGAGCGCGGCGACGGCGATCGCCGTCACGATCAGGCTGAAGCGGAGCGCCTCGCCCACGCCCCAGAGGTGGATCCCGATGAAGACGGCGAAGCAGGCGAGATAGACCGGCCAGCCAGACTCCAGGCCGAAGAGGCCCAGCGACTCGACGTAGTCGCCGATGAAGATGGAGATGGCGGCGGGGGCGAGGATGTACTCGATGAGGATCGCGGTACCGGTGAGGAAGCCGCCCCAGGTGCCGAGCGCCCGGCGTGCGAAGCCGTAACCGCCGCCCGCGGTGGGCAGGATGGCGGAGAGTTCGGCGAGCGCGAAGACCAGACAGGCGTACATCGCGCCCATCAGGACGGTCGCGATGGCGAGGCCGCCGAAGCCGCCCTTGGAGAGGCCGATGTTCCAGCCGGAGAAGTCCCCGGAGACGACGTAGGCGACGCCGAGTCCGGTGAGCAGCAGCCAGCCGGCGCTGCCGCGGCGCAGGGCCCGGCGTTCGAGGTAGTCGTCCGGTGCCGTCCCGTCCCCTGGTGCCTGCTTGTCCCCGGTGGTGTCTTCGAGCGTCATGGCAGCGTCAGCTCCCGCGTCGGGCCCAATGGATTGGTGCCATACCTTTGCGTCGCCCCGGCTGGAACGCAACCCCCGTGCGTTACTTTCGGGTTACGGGCGGGAAGGCGTACACGATCCCCTCACGTCACGACCCCTCACGTCACGACCCCTCACGTCAGGAAGCCCCGCAGCAGCGCCGCCGTCCCCCCGCAGTGCTCGCGCATCACCTCGCGGGCCGCGTCCGCGTCGCCGTCGAGGACGGCCTCCACCAGGGCCGTGTGCTGGTGCTGGGAGTGCTCCAGGTTCCGTACGAGCAGCGGGATGCAGTCCAGGAGGTCGTTCACCGTCGCCCGTACGGCCGCGTACTGCCCGGTGAGCGTCGCCGAACCGGAGAGTTCGGCCAGCGTGAGATGGAGCAGCGTGTCCTGGCGCCGGTAGTCGTCCAGTGGCGCGTCGTGGGTGGCCGCCAGGGCCGTACGGAGCCATTCCGCACCCTCCTCGTCCAGGCCGTGCGCCGCGCACAGCCCCGCCGCGCCCACCTCCAGGACCTCCCGGAACCGGAGCGTGTCCTCGATGTCCACGGCGGCGATCCGGCGCCGCAGCTCGTCCTCGCCGGCCGTCCGCGTGCGCGGCAGCACGAACGTTCCGCCGTAGCGCCCGCGCCGGCTCTCCACCAGACCCTGCTCCTGGAGGACCTTCAGGACCTCGCGCAGGGTGACCCGGCTGATCCCCATCCGGTCGGCCAGTTCCCGTTCGGCGGGCAGCCGTGCACCGCCGGGCACGAGCCCGAGCCGTACCACCTGGAGGATCTGCTCCAGGGCCTCCTCGAAGCCGTTGCCCGCCCGGACCGGCCGGAGCACGGGCGTCAGCCGGTCCGCCTGCGCGCCGGCCGGCCCCGCGACCGGGGCGGGCGATTCACTCGTACTGGACACGTTCCCGATTCCCCTTCCCAAGCAATGGTCTTCGGCAATACCTTATGGCTTCCGGCTGACCCAAGGAGGCACAATCCCGTGGCAGACCGCAAAGCCCCGCTCTCCGTCGAGGAGCTCCGCGCCCTCGTCGCGAGCGGTGAGATCGACACCGTCGTCCTGGCCTTCCCCGACATGCAGGGACGGCTCCAGGGCAAGCGGTTCGCCGCACCGTTCTTCCTCGACGACGTCCTCGACCACGGCACCGAGGGCTGTAACTATCTCCTGGCCGTCGACGTCGAGCTGAACACGGTCGACGGATACGCGATGTCCTCCTGGGACCGCGGCTACGGCGACTTCGCCATGCGCCCCGACCTCGCCACCCTGCGCCGCGTGCCCTGGAACGAGGGCACGGCGATGCTCATCGCCGACCTCGCCTGGAGCGACGGCTCGCCCGTCGTCGCCGCGCCCCGCCAGATCCTCCGCCGCCAGCTGGAGCGGCTGGCCGAGCACGGCTACACCGCGCACGTCGGCACGGAGCTCGAGTTCATCGTCTTCAAGGACACCTACGAGCAGGCCTGGGACGCGAACTACCGGGGCCTGACGCCGGTCAACCAGTACAACATCGACTACTCGGTGCTCGGCACCGGCCGCATCGAGCCCCTGCTGCGCCGGATCCGCAACGAGATGGCGGGCGCCGGCCTGACCGTCGAGTCCGCCAAGGGCGAGTGCAACCCGGGCCAGCACGAGATCGCCTTCAAGTACGACGAGGCCCTGGTCACCTGCGACCAGCACGCCGTCTACAAGACGGGCGCCAAGGAGATCGCCGCCCAGGAGGGCGTCTCGCTCACCTTCATGGCGAAGTACAACGAGCGCGAGGGCAACTCCTGCCACATCCACCTCTCCCTCCAGGACGCCGAGGGTACGAACGTGATGGCCGGGGACGGACCCGCCGGGATGTCGGAGGTCATGCGGCACTTCCTGGCCGGACAGCTCGCCGCCCTGCGTGACTTCTCCCTCCTCTACGCCCCGAACATCAACTCCTACAAGCGCTTCCAGCCCGGCTCGTTCGCCCCCACCGCCGTCGCCTGGGGCGTCGACAACCGGACCTGTTCGCTGCGCGTCGTCGGCCACGGCCGCTCCACGCGCTTCGAGAACCGGCTGCCCGGCGGCGACGTCAACCCCCACCTCGCCGTCGCGGGCCTGATCGCCGCCGGCCTGTACGGCATCGAGCAGGGCCTCGAACTCCCGCCCGGCTGTGACGGGAACGCCTACACCGCCGACTACGCCCACGTCCCCACCACCCTGCGCGAGGCCGCCGAGCTCTGGGAGACCAGCCCCATCGCCAAGGCCGCCTTCGGCGACGAGGTCGTCGCGCACTACCGCAACATGGCCCGCGTCGAACTGGACGCGTACGAGGCCGCGGTGACCGACTGGGAGCTGCGCCGCTCCTTCGAACGCATGTGAGGAACGAGTTGCCGCACGAACTGCTTGTCCTTAATCCGGCGACCGAGGAGCTCGTCGCCACCGTCCCCGCCGCCACGCGGGAGGACGTCGACGCCGCCGTCGTACGGGCCACCGAGGCCCAGCGCGGCTGGGCCGCCGCCGCCCCCGCCGACCGGGCCCGGCTGCTGCGCCGCTTCGCCGCCGTGGTCGACGCCCACACCGAGGAGCTGGCCCTCCTCGAAGTCCGCGAGGCGGGCCACACCCTCGGCAACGCCCGCTGGGAGGCGGGCAACGTCCGCGACCTGCTCGACTACGCGGCCGGCGGAGTGGAGCGGCTCAACGGCCGGCAGATCCCCGTCGCCGGCGGGCTCGACGTCACCATCCTCGAACCGCTCGGCGTCGTCGGCGTGATCGCGCCCTGGAACTTCCCCATGCCGATCGCCGCCTGGGCCACCGCACCCGCCCTCGCCGCGGGCAACGCGGTGATCCTCAAGCCCGCCGAGACCACCCCGCTCACCGCGCTCCGCCTCGCCGAACTCGCCCGGGAGGCAGGGCTCCCCGAGCACCTCTTCCAGGTCCTGCCCGGCGAGGGAGCGGTCGCGGGCGACGCGCTCGTCACCCACCCCGGCGTCGCCAAGATCGTCTTCACCGGCTCGACGCGCGTCGGCAAGAGCATCATGGCGAAGTGCGCCGACCAGGTGAAGCGTCTGACGCTCGAACTCGGTGGCAAGAGCCCGAACATCGTCTTCGCCGACGCCGACATCGAGGCAGCGGCGGCCGCGGCGCCCATGTCCTTCCTCGACAACAGCGGCCAGGACTGCTGCGCCCGCACCCGCATCCTGGTCCAGCGCAGCGTGTACGACCGCTTCCTGGAGCTGCTCACCCCGGCCGTCGAGGAGATCGTCGTCGGCGACCCGGCCGACGAGAAGACCCAGATGGGCCCGCTGATCTCCCAGGCCCAGCTGGAGCGCGTACGGGCGTACATCCCCGATACCCTCCCCGGCATCCGCGGCAAGGCCCCCGAGGGCCCCGGCTTCTGGTTCCCGCCGACCGTCCTCACCGGCATCGCCGAGGACGCGCCCTGCGCCGTCGAGGAGGTCTTCGGGCCGGTCGCCGTCGTCCTGCCCTTCGAGGACGAGGCCGACGCCGTACGGCTCGCCAACGCCACCGAGTACGGCCTGGCAGGCTCGATCTGGACCCGTGACGTCGGCCGCGCCCTGCGCGTGTCGCGCGCCGTCCGGGCCGGCAACCTCTCCGTCAACTCCCACTCCAGCGTCCGCTACTGGACCCCCTTCGGCGGCTACCGGCAGTCCGGCCTCGGCCGGGAGCTCGGCCCCGACGCACTGACCGCCTTCACCGAAACCAAGAACGTCTTCATCAGCACGGAGGGCCCCGCACTGTGAGCAACGAGAGCAACGAGTCCGTCTGCCGCCGCCTCGTCGGCCGCACCGCCGTCATCACCGGCGCCGGCAGCGGCATCGGCCTGGCCACCGCCCGCCGCCTCGCCTCCGAGGGCGCGAACGTCGTCTGCGGCGACATCGACGAGAGGGCCGGCAAGGCCGCCGCCGAGGAGGTCGGCGGGACCTTCGTACAGGTCGACGTCACCGACCCCGAGCAGGTCGAGGCGCTCTTCAAGACCGCCTTCGACACCTACGGCTCCGTCGACATCGCCTTCAACAACGCGGGCATCTCGCCGCCCGACGACGACTCCATCCTCACCACGGGCCTGGAGGCCTGGAAGCGCGTCCAGGACGTCAACCTCACCTCCGTCTACCTGTGCTGCAAGGCCGCCCTCCCCTACATGCAGCGGCAGGGCAGGGGCTCGATCATCAACACCGCCTCCTTCGTCGCCGTCATGGGCGCGGCCACCAGCCAGATCTCGTACACCGCCTCCAAGGGCGGCGTGCTCGCCATGTCCCGTGAGCTGGGCGTGCAGTTCGCCCGCGAGGGCATCCGCGTCAACGCCCTCTGCCCGGGACCGGTGAACACCCCGCTCCTGCGGGAGCTGTTCGCCAAGGACCCGGAGCGCGCCGCCCGCCGGCTCGTGCACATCCCGGTCGGACGGTTCGCCGAGGCCGAGGAGATCGCCGCCGCGGTGGCCTTCCTCGCCAGCGACGACTCCTCGTTCATCAACGCCACCGACTTCCTTGTCGACGGCGGCATTTCGGGCGCGTACGTGACCCCGATGTAGCGGCTGCGACACGGGTCCTAGGCTTGCGGGATGAGCATGACGACCCCTCCCGGCTGGTACCCGGACCCGGCCACGCCCACCGTCGAACGCTGGTGGGACGGCACGAACTGGACGGCACACACCCGGCAGGCGCCGACCGCCGCCACCGCCGTCTCACCGGTTCCGCCCGTACGCAACGGGCGGAACCGGGCCGTCGTCCTCGGCGCGGTCGCGGTGGCCGTCGTCGTGGCGGTCGTCGCGGGCGTGCTCGTGGTCGGCGGCGACGACCAGGAGGACCCGCCCACGGCTGGTCCGACCGGGACCGCGAGCACCACCGCCGCACCGACCTCCTCGGCCACCACCGACGCGCCCGCCGACGACGGGGAAGAGGAGGAGGACCCGAACCCCACCCAGCTCGTCGACCAGCTCAACGGCATCACCGTCCCCGTCGTCAAGGGATGGGAGAAGCCGGAGTACTACTCCACCAGCATGGCGCCGTCGATCACGACCGTCGGCGAATATCCGTGCCCGGGGGCCACCAACAAGAAGTGCCGCCACGGCACGGTCTCCTCGCACGCGGCCTCCGGCACGGACGCCGCGACCCCCGAGGCGCTCGCCAAGGAGGACATCGCCGTCGCCGCCAAGGAGACCTACGAGGAGGACGTCTTCGGCAGCCACCCCTACGGCAGGGAGCGCTCGCACACGGTGGTCGCCGCCCGCCCCGCCGTCGTCGCCGGCCGCACCGGCCACCTGGTCCGCTGGAAGGTCGTCACGGACAAGGGCCCCGGCAGCTACCTCCAGTCGCTGGTCTTCCCCTCCCCGACGGGCAGCGGGTCCCCGGTCATCGTGCGCTTCCTCTTCGATGCGGGCCCCGACGGGCCGTCGCTCGCCGTGATGGACGAGATCACGCGCGGGATCAAGCCGATCGGCAGCGACACCAACGGGGGAGTGGGCAGCTCGATCACGCCGGGGACCACGGGGCATTGACTAGAGGAACGTGCGGCCCTCGCCCCGGTACGTCGGTACGGTCGCGGTGATCCGGTCGCCCTCGACCAGCTGGAGACTGTCGAACCGCTCGCACAGCTCGCCGGCCTTCGCGTGCCGGAACCACACCTTGTCCCCGATGAGGAGATCGTCGGCCGCCGAGCCGAGCAGCGGGGTCTGCACCTCGCCCGGCCCCTCCTGCGGGTCGTACCGCAGCCCCTCCGGCAGGTACGGGACCGGCAGCCGGTCCGGTCCCGCCGCGCCGGACGCGGGGTAGCCGCCGCCCAGCACGGTCACCACACCGACCCCGGGGCGGCGCACGACGGGCTGCGCGAAGAGGGCGGCGGGACGGCCGCTGAAGGACGTGTAGTTGTCGAAGAGCCGCGGCACGAAGAGCCCCGAACCGGCGGCGATCTCGGTCACCGCGTCCTCGGCGGCGGTGTGCTGCACACTGCCCGTACCGCCGCCGTTGACGAACTCCAGGTCCGGCGCCACCGCCCGTACGGCACGGACCACGGCCGCGCGCCGGGTCGCGAGCTCCTTGCGGGCCGCCGCCTGCATCAGCCGGATCGCCCGGGACCGCAGGGGCCGCCCGGCCAGCGCGTCCCCGACGCCGGCGACATGCCCCTCGTACGCCATGATCCCGACCAGCCGCAAGCCGGGGCGACGGGCGATCGAGCGGGCCAGCTCGGCGAGGTCCGCGGGCTCGCGCAGCGGGGAGCGGAGCGCGCCGACCCGGATCCGGCCGCCGAGCAGCCGGAGCGAGGTGTCGAGCTCCAGACAGACCCGGATCTCCTCGCCGCCGCCGGCGCGGGCCGCGTCGATCAGGTCCAGCTGCGCCACGTCGTCGACCATCACGGTCACGGCGCCGGCGAGCTTCGGATCGTTGGCCAGCTCGCCGAACGCGGTGCGGTCGGCGGACGGATAGGCGAGCAGCACGTCCTCGAACCCGGCCCGGGCCAGCCACAGGCTCTCGTCGAGCGTGAACGACATGATCCCGGCGAACCCCTCGCGGGCCAGGACCCGCTCCAGGAGGGCCCGACAGCGCACCGACTTGCTCGCGACCCGGATCGGCTTGCCCCCGGCCCGCCGTACGAGATCGTCCGCGTTGGCGTCGAACGCCTCCAGGTCGACCAGGGCGACGGGCGCGTCGAGATGGGCGGTGGCCCGGTCGTACCGGGCCCGGTCTGCGGCGCGGGGAGTCATGGCCCGAGCTTGCCAGACGGGTCTACGGGTGGGTAGCCCCCGAGTTCCCGTGGCAAGGGGAACAGCCCGTAGAGTGGCGGGCATTGCGAGGTCAGGCACGACGAGGGAACGTTCAGGGGGCGGGCGATGGACACCGACGCGCACCGGCCCACCTCCCACACCACGGACGCGCTGCCACCACCCCGGGAACCCGCGGACGACGCCGGCCGCCCGACCCCCGCACCACGCCGCGCCCCGGCCACGGAGGACGGACACGGCGCGGCCCCGGGCGCGCAGGCCGGGAACGGCATCGTCCCGGCCCCGCAGGCCGGGAACGTCAGCGTCCAGCGCCCGCAGAGCGGGAACGGCATCGTCCCGGGCCGGCCGGCCGGGAACGGCGCCGGCCGGGCCCCGCAGCCCGACGCCGACGCCTCGCGCCGGGTGCCGCCGGCGGCTCCGCCGATGCCGACGACCGCCCCGCGCCCGCCCGACGCGAGCGACCGCCGGCCGGGAGCCCTGCCCGGCATGCCGCCGCGTCCGGAGAGCGCTCCGCGTATCGGCTCCGCCCGTACGTCGGGGTCCGACGGGGCCACCGGGCCGCGCCCCGCACCCGAGGTGGGGGGCAGGCCGCGCGCTGGGCACTCCGACGGCACCACCGATCCCGCCGACGGCGTGCCGCCGCGTCCGGAGGGCGCTCCGCGTACCGGCGCATTTGACGGCCTGCTCCCGCGTCCGGGGACGGCTCCCCGGACCGGGCGGCCTGATGGCGCCTCCGAACCCGCCGACGGCGTGCCGCCGCGTCCGGAGGGCGCTCCGCGTATCGGCTCCGCGCGTACGTCGGCGTCCGGCGCCACGACCGGCCCGGTAGGCGGTCCGCGTACCGCGCCCGCCGGCGCCGCGCCCGCCGGCGCCGCGCCCGTGGGCGGTCTGCCGCCGCGTCCGGGCGCTGCTCCGCGTACCGTCGCGCCCGTGCAGGCGGCTCGTGGGCAGGTCGGCGACGTGCCTGCCGTCGAGACGACCACGCGGCTGCGGCCGATACGGGACGCCGCCCTCGTGACGGCTCCGCCCCGGCAGGGGCAGACGTACGGGATGTACGGGGCCTACCGGCCCGCCACCGCGCCGCCCGAGACGCCCGCCGAGATCACCACCCAGCTGCGGCCGATCCGTGAGCGCCGCGTCGGGCGGGGCGTCGCGGCCGGGGCCTGTCTCGTCCTCGGTGTCGGTCTCGTCGGCGGCGCGCTCGCCGGTGCCGTCCTCGCCGCCACCGACGTCGGCGCGCCCCCGGAGCCCGCGGGCTTCGCCGAGGCCAGGACCCTGTGGCACAGCGTCCCCGTCGACACGCTCTTCCCCCGCACCCTCGCCGGCCCCGGCGAAGGCCCCGGCGCCGCCGACCGCACCTGGACACGGGTCGTCGTCGCCGCCGACACCCCCTGCACCCCGGCCGTCCTGCCCAAGAGCGTGCTCACCGCCCTGCGCCCCGTCGGCTGCGAGCGCGTCCTGCGCGCCACCTACACCGACGCCACCGGCACTAGCGTCATCACCGTCGGCCTCGTCTTCACCCAGGCCGACCCCACCGCCACCCGCGCCCTCGCGGCCGCTCCGTCCGCCGCCGACCTCGGCGCCGACGTGCCGCCCGCGCTCGCCGCCCCCGGCACCTCGGCCGCCCGCTTCGGCGCCGGGCAGCGCGCCAGTTGGTCGACCCGCGCCCTCACCGACCTCCCCGTCGTCGTCACCGCCGTCTCCGGCTTCGCCGACGGCCGCCCCGTCGCCGCCCCCGAACCCGCCGACCGGGCCATGGCCGACGGACAGACCACCCCCGCCGCCCAGGCCGGCCTCGGCCACGAGGCCAAGGGCGTCGCCGACCGGATCGAACGCGCCCTGCGCGCCACGGTCACGACCGCAGCGAAGGAGGGCGACGACCGGTGACCCGTCCCCGTACCCTCGCCGCCGCCCTCCTCGCCGCCTCCTTCGTCGTCCTCCCCGCCACCACCACCCCGGCCTACGCCGACACCATCCGGGCCCGCCAGTGGGGCCTCGAAGCCCTGCACACGACCGAGGCCTGGCGCACCACCAAGGGCGAGGGCGTCACCGTCGCGGTCCTCGACACCGGCGTCGACGCCGGCCACCCCGACCTCGTCGGCTCCGTCCGCCCCGGCAAGGACCTCGTCGGCTTCGGCGCCGCACGCGGCGACCGCGCGTGGGCCCGCCACGGCACCGCCATGGCCGGCATCATCGCCGGACACGGCAACGGCCCCGGCCGCCAGGACGGCGTCCTCGGCATCGCGCCCAAGGCCGAGATCCTGCCCGTACGGGTCATCCTCGAAGGCACCGACAAGTCCCGCGACAAGGCCCGCAAGACCCGCGGCACGGCCCTCGCCGACGGCATCCGCTGGGCCGTCGACCAGGGCGCCGACGTCATCAACCTCTCCCTCGGCGACGACTCCAAGTCCGCCCACCCCGACGCGGGCGAGGACGCCGCCGTCCAGTACGCCCTCGCCAAGGGCGTCTCCGTCGTCGCCTCGGCCGGCAACGGCGGCGAGAAGGGCGACCACATCTCGTACCCCGCCGCCTACCCCGGCGTCGTCGCCGTCACCGCCGTCGACCGCTGGGGCACGCAGGCCGCCTTCTCCACCAGCCGCTGGTACGCCACCGTCAGCGCCCCCGGCGTCGACATCGTCATCGCCGACCCGGACCGCCGCTACTACTCGGGCTGGGGCACCAGCGCCGCCGCCGCCTTCGTCTCCGGCGCCGTCGCCCTCGTCAGGTCCGCCCACCCCGACCTGACCCCCGCCCAGGTCAAGCAGCTCCTCATCGACACGGCCCGCAACCGGCCCAAGGGCGGCCGCAGCGACGACAAGGGCTACGGCACCGTCGACCCGGCCGCCGCCATCAAGGCCGGACTCCGGCTCAAGGCGGCCGACCCCAAGAACGCCGCCGCCGGCTACCAGGGCCGCTACTTCGGCCCCGGACCGCAGCCCGCCGCCGAGGACGACGGCAAGCCGATCGGCCTGCTCGCCCCGACCGCCGGCGGCCTCGGCGCGATCCTGCTCGCCGCCGCGGTCGTCCTGTGGCGCGGCAGCCGCGGCACCGGGCCCCGCCCTCCGCGCTGACCGCCCCGCGACGGCGGTTAGGCTCGGTGCGTGGCGCTCAAGAACATCCCTGACCCCGGTTTCTCCGACGACGACGGAACCGCCGACCCGCGACTCACCGAGGCCCTCGCGGCCTGGGCGGCGGACAGAACCGCCCACGGCCCGGTCCTGGCGGCCCTGAAGGACGCGCGTCTGCTGGTGCCCGTCGTCGCGGTCCTCGGCGAGGTCGAGGAGGACCCGGAGACGGGGCTGCGCCGCGAGAAGACCAGCGACATGGCCGTGCCCACGCTCACCGCGGGTGACCGCCGCGCGCTCCCCGCGTTCACCTCGATCGCCTCGCTCGCGCTCTGGGACCCCGAGGCCCGGCCGGTCGCCGTCCCCCTGCACCAGGCCCTGCAGGCCGCCGCGCACGAGAAGGCGGACACCGTCGTCCTCGACCTCGCGGGCCCGGTGCCGTACCAGCTGACCGGCCCGGCGCTGCTCGCCCTCGCGGAGGGCCGCACCAGCCTGGACCCGCTGGACGACCCGGCGGTACGGGAGGCGGTACGGAACGCGGTCGCCGCCGAGCCCGCGGTCCTCCGGGCCCACCTCGGCCCCGGCACCGCCGACGGCACCCTCGCCCTCGTCCTGGCCGACGACGCCGCCCCGGCGGAGGCGGCCCAGCGGGTGGCCCGTGCCCTGGCCGCCGACCAAACACTGAGGGCCCGCCTGGTGCGCGGCCTCGACCTGGCACTCCTGCCGGCCACGGCCACGCCTCCGGGCGAGCCCTTCTACGTACGGAACTGACGGGGCCCGGGGCCGTACACGACGACCCCCGTGCCCCCGTACGGGCTACCCGTACGCCGGGTCCGTGGCTGCGATCTCCCGGGGGGCGACCCCCGTGCCCCCGTACGGGCTACCCGTACACCGGGTCCGTGGCTGCGATCTCCCGGGGGGCGACCCCCGTGCCCCCGTACGGGCTACCCGTACACCGGGTCCGTGGC
>NZ_JAUPWM010000745.1:0-246 GCF_032436795.1 Streptomyces sp. P9(2023) | reverse complement strand
CCTGTCTCAAGATGTGCCTGCTCTGCAAAAATCAACTCATAATCTGGTTTTAACTCCATCACAAACCTACTTTCCGCAGGATCAACCTGCTACTTTTCTTATATTATACCTGTCTGCTAGTTTTTACGACACAAAAACCCTCGGAAAACTCCGAGGGTCCTAAAAATGGCAAAAGCTCAGTGGCGGGCCTTGTAGTAACGATAACCGCCAAAGCCCAGCAGGATGATCACGAATAAAAAAAGTCCC
>NZ_JAUPWM010000744.1:0-246 GCF_032436795.1 Streptomyces sp. P9(2023) | reverse complement strand
AGGCATTGCAACCATCACTTTCTGTTGGAGCCAGTCAGAAGGAATTTCATTTCCGGTTGACCTATCCGACAACCCGGCACTGGTTCGGCAGTATCTGCGAGACTTCTTTGAAAGCTTCGAGCAGGCACTGATCTATCACCACATAGCCTTTGACGTTACCGTACTAATATACCAGCTTTATATGCAGCATATTACCGATACCAAAGGTTTGCTGCGTGGCCTGAAGGTCATGCTACGGAATTGGCA
>NZ_JAUPWM010000144.1:0-493 GCF_032436795.1 Streptomyces sp. P9(2023) | reverse complement strand
CAACCAGGTAACGGTCAATAAAGTTCGTCGGACCGAGGACGGCGAAATCTCAACAAGGATAGAAAATGACGGAGCGGAAAAAGAAAATTTAGCGCTTGTCGGATACTATTCGACGCTAAGCAAAGCTCTGAGGGGCATACAGCGTGACTACGTGCTTTCAGATGGCATTGAGATACAAACAGTAGGGGAGTATCGAAAAGCGCTAGAATCGTTCACTAGGACGCTAGAAAACGATTTGGAAATTAAGGAGGAATTTTGATGATTAATAATGTCGTATTAGTCGGACGGCTAACGAAAGATCCAGATTTGCGTTATACCGGCAACGGAACAGCTGTAGCAGCCTTTACTATGGCGGTAGAGCGCAGCTTTAACGGCGCCGATGGACAAAAGCAAACAGACTTTATCAGCTGTGTCGTGTGGCGTAAGCAGGCTGAAACGTTGGCTAATTACACACGTAAAGGCTCGTTGCTAGGCGTCCTTGAACACCTAGCAA
>NZ_JAUPWM010000743.1:0-247 GCF_032436795.1 Streptomyces sp. P9(2023) | reverse complement strand
CGTTGCGAATCCCTCTTGAAAGCTTTGTTATGTGCGTGTTTCAGATTGACACGGAATCCCTAACTCAGCCTGCTTCTTTTTACTTAAACCACTTGAAACAATTATATAGGATTCAGATAGATAATAACGTAACTCATCATCAAGGCGTCTTCCCGTTTCAGTTTGCTGAATCCATTTCATTCCTCGATTAGCAAAATATGGTGCTGGTCTGTAACCATCACAATTACTCAGAAAATCAAAGTTCAGG
>NZ_JAUPWM010000742.1:0-247 GCF_032436795.1 Streptomyces sp. P9(2023) | reverse complement strand
TCATAAACCCTCTTACTCTTCAACGTTGCCTCAATGACATTCAGTCTATCAGTAGAGAGATCTATTTTTCTGTGATAAAAACCTCAAAGTGGTAACGTTTACACAAGATAATTCAAATAAAATAAAATAAACATTTAAATCTTCAATTTTAAAGGGTCAAGAGCAGTGGTAACGATAACAATAAAAAGCCAAAAACCAAGATAGGGAGGCAATGTTAAGGAGGGTGAGTTGACATGCTCCCGTCGTG
>NZ_JAUPWM010000741.1:0-228 GCF_032436795.1 Streptomyces sp. P9(2023) | reverse complement strand
CCCAGCCGCCCCCCCCCCCCCCCCTGAGCCGTCAGAGCAGGCCATACGCCAGAGGCCGAAGGGTGACTGGAGTACTGCGGGGTGGTCTTCCGATCGGTGCTCGGCGACCCCGGCGCCGACCGCGACGAGGCCGAGCACGCCCTGCACGCCGAGATCGGAAGAGCGTCGGGTAGGGAACGAGTGTGAGATAGCGAGTGGTGTGAGCGGGGGGGCCCGGTCGAGGTGAGT
>NZ_JAUPWM010000740.1:0-247 GCF_032436795.1 Streptomyces sp. P9(2023) | reverse complement strand
CCGTCTACTTCGTAAGCATAACCTTTCTCTTCCAACGTTCGAATAAATTCAATGATGATGTCCATATTTTCCGTAACTCGAGGATGAATGTCCGCCCGTTTGCAACCGAGGGCTTCTACATCTTCAAAATAAGCGTGGATATGATGTCCAATACGTTTCCAATTTCACAGACGTGGATGATAAATTGATACGGGCGGCAAGAGAACTGGGAGAAGATGTCCCGACACTTGCCAATCGGTTTATCCAC
>NZ_JAUPWM010000739.1:0-247 GCF_032436795.1 Streptomyces sp. P9(2023) | reverse complement strand
GAAGTTTAGGCCAAAAGAGCAGCAACTTATTTTACATCGTTTAGATAGCTTATTTAGCGAAGCAGATAAAGTAGGTTTTAAACAATTGTTACCAAGAATAACCCGGGCAAAAGCAGAATATTATTGGAATGTATTGGGCAATTACGAATTAGGTTTCGAGAATTACGACCGCTTGGGGGCAATGCTGCCAAGTTTATCGGTAGCCATTTATCCAGATAAAACATTTGACCTTTATGCCATTGCAAAC
>NZ_JAUPWM010000738.1:0-247 GCF_032436795.1 Streptomyces sp. P9(2023) | reverse complement strand
ATCCCGACCTGGACACAGCCTTTAACCCGCACGGAAATCGGTTGTTTTCTCAGCCATCGTAAATGTCTGGAACTGATTGCTCAGGGTGAAGACAAATATGCTGCGATTTTCGAAGATGATGTTGTGTTGGCGAAAGATGCACAGCGCTTCTTTGCGTCGGATGACTGGATTCCGGCCAATGCAGAGCTGATCAAAATTGAAAGTCAGGGCAAAAAAGTTCTGACAGACAAGCCCGTTGCCACGCTTA
>NZ_JAUPWM010000737.1:0-247 GCF_032436795.1 Streptomyces sp. P9(2023) | reverse complement strand
ATAGTAAATTGTTTACAAAACTCTAATAGTTGGCAATCAAAAGCTCAAGCGGGATATGATATAGTCATACAAAATCAAGGTGCGTTACAGAAAACCATGCAAGCTATTATGCCGATTATCGAGAGAGAATAATGATCAAAACCTTTATCATTCATGTTAGCCAAGGTTACGAGGTTCGTCGACAACATATTGATAACCATCTTCCTCAACGCGGCATTACCGATTATGAGTATATGTTACAAGGTGA
>NZ_JAUPWM010000736.1:0-231 GCF_032436795.1 Streptomyces sp. P9(2023) | reverse complement strand
ACCCCCACCACCCCCCCGACGCCTACTACGCCCCCAAGCGGCAAAACGCCTTCGCTAGCTGGGTTACGGGTTTTCAGACGGGGTCTCTTCCGATCGGGCTCTGGGCCGAGCCACCGCCCGGCGCCTTCGACAGGCCAACAGGCCCCCTCACCGATCGGAAGAGCGTCGTGGAGGGACAGAGAGTGAGCTAGCGAGGGTTCGTCTCCGGGGGGGGCGGCTGCTTGCTCGTCG
>NZ_JAUPWM010000735.1:0-247 GCF_032436795.1 Streptomyces sp. P9(2023) | reverse complement strand
CCGGTCCGACATCAGCCCCAGCACGGGCCCGGTTCGGGCGGCGGCCGGTGCTGTTGATCTCGATCGGCGGCCTGGGGCTCGACTTCCTATTCATGGCTTTCGCACCGAGCCTGAGCTGGCTGTTCGTCGGGCGCCTGATCAGCGGCGCTACCGCGGGCGTGTTCTCGACCGCCAATGCCTACGTCGCGGACGTGACGGCGCCGGAGAACCGGGCACGGGCGTTCGGCTGGATGGGCGCGGCTTTCAC
>NZ_JAUPWM010000734.1:0-247 GCF_032436795.1 Streptomyces sp. P9(2023) | reverse complement strand
AGAAATTGGCGGTATTTTGTGTAGCCACTAGCAACAAACTGAGCAATACGATAGTAGCTAGCCAACTTAACCAGTACGCCCCTAACATGCTGTAGAGACTTCGGCCGCGCCAGGGCTGGTACAGGCCGAGGAATTCGCCCACGGCAGGTAACAGCAACCCACCAATCACCATCAAGAAGAGATAATATTCATTGCTGAAGGTAATATGGGGCATCAGCAATAACACCAGGGAAGAGACCCCCATGGC
>NZ_JAUPWM010000733.1:0-248 GCF_032436795.1 Streptomyces sp. P9(2023) | reverse complement strand
GATGCCGAGCGCTTCCGCCAGCGCCTCGCCGTTGCGGATCGCGACAAAGCCGCGCCCCACGAGCGACGTGACGATGCGCTGCATGATGAACAGGCCGGCGACGAGGAAGGCCAGGACCAGCTCGTACTGCCCAGCGTCGTTGTCGATCGACAGCGGCCCGATCTGCGTCGCGCGCGGGATGTCCATGATGCCGTTGACGCCGTTCGTCAGACCCTCCGCCTTCTCGATGACGAGCGCGATGATGACGC
>NZ_JAUPWM010000732.1:0-248 GCF_032436795.1 Streptomyces sp. P9(2023) | reverse complement strand
CAGACAAATTTTGCAGGTTCGTGCAAACGACAAACTGAGCACTCTCGAAACGTTGTCGGCAAAACGCCCTCACCTTTTCAAGAATATCCAACCGAAGTAGTGGCTCTCCACCCTGAAATTCGATCTTGATCGAAGTTGTTGAAAGTTGGTTCAGAAACTGGAGAACAGCCTCAAGGGTTTCTTCATTCCAGTCAAAGCCCTTTGCCGTCTCCGAAACGCGAGAAACCTGGCAATAGCCACAAGTCAGA